>CBDAFH010000075.1:0-10337 GCA_965195165.1 uncultured ANME-2 cluster archaeon
TGCAATCGCACCGAACACGTTGATTGCAGCACCATGGCATGCATCTTTCTTGTCCAGCCGTGCTACGAACGCAGATGTGTCGATGAACAGTTTCAATTGGTATCCTCTCTGGAATACGTAATCTCATCCACTGTTGCAGCATTTCCTCCGGATTCGATCACGTTAGAAAAATCAAAAAGCGGATCAGTAGTATCAAATGCTGCATGACGCATCCTCCACTCGTTGATTGCTTCGACTACCGCTGCTTTAATAGACTTTCCCTCAGCTTCAACGATGGTTCTGAACTCATTATATAGTTCCTGCGGAAGTTCTATCTGTATATTCTTGATAACCGTCATGTTACCTTTTTTGCGCTTAATGTATTATAATGGTTTTTGGCAACCGATGGCACTCGGTTAATGTCCACGCCCCCGCCTTCCAGCGTAACCCGCTTATCCACATCCACAGTCCCGGGCATTCGTCCCGACATACACGTAATCGCATCCCTCCTGCGCCGCAGGTCGCATCCATTCCGCATCACTCCGCCGGGGTGACTTGTGCTCCAACCATCGCATCCATCAATTCGAGAAACTCATCCTTCGTGCCATCGGGTATGGTCGCGCCTGCTGCGATATTGTGCCCGCCACCCATACCGCCGACCTTTGCTGCGCAGGCTTCGAGCGCACCTGCAAGGTTAAGCCCGCGCCTGACAAGGTCCTGCGTGCCGCGTGCAGAGACCTTGGCGCCTCCGTCGCTGTCTGCGAATGCGAGCATCGGCATATCCCGCTTTCTACGGTTTGTCAGACTCATGCCTGCAACGATGCCGACGATCGTGTCCTTGATCGAACTGCCTGCATCGAAGTACTGGATGTGAGTAAGTTCGGTTATGCCCTGTTCCTTGACGAAGTTGAGCCCGTCCACAAGGTTCTTTCGATGCCCTGCAAGCAGATCTTTCGCTTTTGCAAACTCTTTGTCCCGATCGCCGAGGCAGACCGCAAGACCGATGTCTGCGAAGCCGTATCTGCCTGTGGCGTTTAGCAGGGTTGCGTACTCGGACGCGTCCCGCATCTCGATGCCTTCCCGCTCCCGGGTAAGCGTATATACCTCTGTGACCAGCCGCTGGATGTGGTATGACGACATCCGCTTCGAGATACAGTACTGAACCAGCGATGAGACGACTTTCTGCCTCTCGCCAACGCCCAGGTCGATCCACCGCTTCCACCGCTCGCCAGATGAGTTTATGCCGACGTTTTTCAAAAACATGATGCTCGCACCCTCGTTTCCTGTGAGACCCGGTAGATACGGATCAGAGGAATACTGGAGCAGTTTGAACATCTGGCGGGTCTGCTTCCCAAAAAGCGAAAGACCCTTTTCGTAACCGATGACGCCGTGATCCGCACCCGCGCGGAGGATCTCCCGGTTGCATCCGACCAGTCTCCCGGATTTCCTTGCCTGTAAGTCCCCGACAGCGCCAACGATCGCAAGATCAGCGAGATCGCGGTTCTCGCCAAGCGACTGCGCAAGTATGTACGCACAGCCAGCGCCGCTAAGCTCGGTCGAGCCATCGATGCCGAAGAGATGCGGATTTAGATGATGGAGGTGCTGGTGATCGACCTGACGGCGGTCGACCTGGTGATGGTCGGCAACGACTATCTCGATATCAAGTGGCATCTCTGATAGCATTCCACTCCCGAGATCCGTAAAGATCGTCGGGACGTTCGCATCAGCAACCTCTCCGAGAACCCGTCTGTCCAGTTGCTTCACACACCTGACATTATGCTCGATGCCACACCGGTCGAGTGCGCGGGAGATGATTGCGGCGGCAGTCAAGCCATCGGCATCGAGGTGGGATACTACCTGCACTCGACCGTGCCTTTTGATTGCGGCAGCGCAAGCGCAAGCCCGCTCTTTCATCGAAGGGTAGTCGCTCATGTTACTCGTGTCACCATCTCTTACTCCAGCATATCCTTGATCACCCGTCCGTACGCAGGTCTTGCGATCAGAACGCCGATTAAAACGCCGATTATGGTGGTGATCGCGAACCCTTTCAGTGCGCCGAATCCCATCCAGATTAGCGGCGACATCGCGATGATCGTTGTCGCTGCAGCAGCGAAGATGATCGCAAACGCCTTGGATATGCGAGATAGATACACCTTCAGGGACGGTATTTTACCCTCATAAAGCACTTCGTCGGTGATGATCACCAGATGGTCAATCCCAGTTCCGATAACCGCGATAATTCCGGCAATAGCTGGCAGATTGAGCTGCCATCCGATGAGCGTGGCGAACCCGAGGATCATGAAGACCTCACTTACAGAGGTTGCGATCATCGGGATTAAGATGTTCTTCTGCCGGTATCTCAAGAATATTACGAGAGCAACGGTTAGCAGCGCAAAAAGACCCGCGATCAGTGCCTGCTCCTTGAACTGGGCACCGAGTGATGCCGGAACCTGTCCCGAAGCGATCACGGTCACCTGCACAGGAAGCGCTCCTGCACTGAGATGCACCTGAAGTTGCCTCGCCTCAATCTCTCCTTCATCGCCAGAGCCGGTGTTCGCAACCAGACCGCGAGGGGGCCAATCACCATCCTCGCCATATATTTCATACAGTCCTTTGAGGTCGCTTGCTAGCGTGGGGTTGAGTGGTGCCGAGTACACCTCCTCATCATCGAGCAGCATGACCAGTTCATGCGCATCCGGGTCGTCAGCGGCACCATATTTGACCGCTGCGATTCCGAATTCTCTTGCCCCTTTGCTATCCAGAGTGAAACCGACACCCCATGAACCATCCTGCATCTTCGGTATGTTCACTGCGGTGATGCGTTCACCCCATAGCACATGCTCGGTTGTGTTGTTCGTTGTCTGGACGCGGATCTCAAACTTTCCAGGCGTTGTAACGATATCCTGCGCTGTACTTAGATCGATTCCGGCAAGATCTACCAGAAGGATATTGGATCCGACAGGGGTGATCGGAATCTCCTTAAGACCCCAGATGTTTAATTTCTCGTTTAATACCTCCTTCGTCATCTCCTGGGTCTCTTTCGTCACCCCCTCCTCAAATTCGGGCTTACCCTGTATGTCCTTCTTGATCGATCCGCCGACACTGGCGAGCAGATCTGATAAGTCACTCTCACTCACCATGGACCTGATCTCATACGTATCGCGGTCGAGATAGATCACCTCACAAGCCAGATGCTTTGAGAGGTACGTCTGGATCACGTACGGCTTGTTTATGACAAGTGTGACCTCGTTACCCCTTATGCGCCCATTTCCGTAACCAACCGCATTTATCGCATCCTCATCAGGTGGTTCTGTCGTCCTGAATGTGATCCCGGTATCTGAGTGGTCGATGATCTCGACCGATCCAAGCGCATCAGAAAACTCATTCTTGATGATCTGCACTGGATCCGCATCGATGCCTGCGATCACTCCATCCAGCTGGAGTTGTAGGTATGTCCCACCATCGAGATCGAGCCCGTATTGCAGATGGGAGGTGAAACCCTCCTCGGGGCTATAACTCGGGTGAATCGCTAGAAGCGCGATTAGCATGGCGAGAACAAATATGATTATCCTGAAGTCCTTATACAATTTCATGCTCTCCGCCTCCTCGGTCGCTGTAGATGCCATTTCAGTATTCCGGTATTAAGCATCCATGTATTCATCAGATCGGCTAATAGGCCGAATATTAGCACGATCGAGATGTCGCTTATGATGCTGATCTGTGGCAATGATGGTATGATGAGGTACGAGTACGTGGCGACAAGGTACATGACTATGAGTGCGGCAAGCGTTGTGCCGGTCATCGTAAGTCCGGTCGTCATCGCATTCTTAATCTTGTCATCGAGATTGCCCCGCCGTTTGAGAAGCCGTGTCGTCAGAAGGATGTCGCTGTCCACAGAATATCCGATCAGCATCAGGAGGGCTGCGACTGTTCCGAGCGAGAGTTCGATGCCTGCGACAGCTATGAATGCGGCTGCGATCGCGATATCTGAGAATGCAGAGAGCACGACCGCAACAGAAGGCACGAATGTCCGGAATATCAAAAAGACGATCACCGCCATCAAGCAGAACGATACCACGATCGCCTTGAGTGCCTGCGTCTGTAGCGATTCCCCGTATAGTGCGCCTGCCTGCTTAATCTCCGGAGCTGCATACTCATAATCGGTGTTGACCATCTTTGTCAGCGAACCCTGTTCATCATCGCTCATCGGACTGAACTTGATCATCCTGCGGCTGCCTGAATCCCGCACATCGATCACCGGATAATCCGCGAACGTCTGCCGTAGCATATCATGCGAATCTGTTGTGGCAAGGGTGATGATCGTGCCACCCTCAAACTCAAATCCGAGACGCACTGGTGAGTCTGTAGTCACATACATCCCGCCAAGAACGATCAATGCTATTACAAGCATGATCAGCGGTGGAATTACCAGTTGCACCGGTTTGTGAGTTCTTATGTATGAATCGAACCTTGATATGATATCTGTTAACGCCTTCGGTGTCGACGCCTCTCTCTTTTCCGATCTTGAGTGCGTTATCTGTTTCATTGTTTTATCGTTTCTCCTTCGAATATATTCGCGATCAGTTGAGCCACAGTGACTACGCTTACGCTTCTGTCAAGCGTATCGGTTGCTAGGATCCCTTCCACGCCCGCGGCAAATATGCGCAGCACGGCACTCTGGACAAGCACCGGATGGATACATGCCGCAAATACCCTCTTTGCACCGTTCTCCTTTAACAAAAGAGTCGTCTCCACGATCGTGCCCCCGGTTGAGATGATATCATCCAGTATGACGACATCCCTTCCCAAAACGTCCGGTTCCTTCGTCTTTATCGAGACCTCATCCCCACTTATGCGCGTCTTCTCCATGTAATCAAATCCGATGCCGAGATTCTCAGATGTGGACCGTGCGAGATCGATAGCACCCTCGTCCGGCGCAATGATCATCGGATCGTTAAGTTTCATCGATGCGATGTACTCCCCGACTGCTGGCGCGGCATTGATGCTGGTCGCAGGCGCATCAAAATACGAGAGCACGCCCTGGTTGTGGATGTTTACCGTGAATACATGGTCCGCTGTGATCGCTTGAGCAAGCGCTCGGGCACTCACAGACTCCCCGTCCTTGAACCGTTTGTCCTGCCGTGCATACCCGAAATAGGGGATGACGACGTCGATCCGACCGGACGTGTCGCAGGCATCGATAAGTTGCAGAAGCGAGATGTAATCGGAATCGGTCGGTGTTGACTGTACGATCACGACATGATCACAGGAATCGATGTCAGGTACACGGAGGTATCGCTCGCCATCAGGAAATGTTGAAAATTCGGTGTCTGCAAGGTGGCATCCCAGCGTACGCGCAACTCTCCCTGCCAGTACTTGGGATGAGGGTCCGGATACAATACTTATTGACGTTTTCATTCCATATTCATGGGATTGTTGATCTGAGGACATTAATACCTTTCGTTTGCGATTGGGCTGTCCTGCCTTATGATGTTGGTGAGGAGTTGACATCAGCCGGTTGCGTACGGCGAAGGTGTTGCCGTATGCATACTCTTTTCTTTTTGGATCAATGAGATATTGTCGCTTGGCACTTGCATCCGTGGTCACGTTTACAATTCTACGTTCTCGACCGCCGGCTGCGGGATCATCAGCGCGTCGGGGGGGGTAACCTGCCTGTCGCCGCTCACGTCCGCGGCGGCGAGCATCGTGGGGTCGCGCGAGGCAGAACCGCTGGCGGCGAGCCGGAGCGCTACGCATGCGTCTGCGGGGGGAGAGTACCGTCGCGGCCCGAGGTTGCAACGTAGTGACAAGCCACACACAGAGTGCTCAAACAGAAATGCCATGAATTGGGGCGCCATAGCTTATCCTGTATGTATGCCCCATTATGTGCAGCCCCTCTAATGCTTCCTGATCCATTGCATGCAACTCGATATCTCTGAGCCTATCAACAACTCCTGGCGGATAATATCGCTCCCCACAGCCCACGCATACGCCTGCTATGACATTCTCCACCACGACGAAGTCATTTCCGACCCTCACTGCTTCACTGACCTCTCTTTCTTCAACTTTTCCGCCGCATATCGCGCATTTTGATACTATCATTTAAACCCTCCTTCTGTAATCGATCCATCTAGTCACATCTGGTTCATAAGTTGTTATAATTATTGCCGCATCATCATCCTTCAAGTACGCACAGACTACATGTATCGGTCTGTCTTCTCCAGTTCTTCCGAATACAAGGCAGCTTGGGAACGGCTTATCATCTGTATAGTTCTCTATTATCTCCCCACACAGCATTGCTTCAATCAATTCTTTCTCAGATATATTATCTTCTTTTAAGCTCATCTCGTTTTTTGCGTGTAGGCTGATGTTATAGCGGCTTCTGGACATTGACTTCTTTATATCCTCCAGTAATTTCATCGAAAGCCTCTTTTTGTGGGATTGAACAGTTCCGGATTATAAATCTATCGCGTCAGCCGCCGCCTGCAGGATCATCAGCGCGTCGAGCGAGGTGACGCGGTCGTCGCCACTAACGTCTGCCGCGGGGTTTTGTGCGCCGCTGGCAGCGAGGCGAAGCGCGATCGCGGCGTCTGCCGGGGTGATCTGGTTGTCGCCGTTGAGGTCGCCTTTCTGCGGTGCGGTGGCAGTCCACGGCTGCATGAGCGGGTATCTGTCGATGCTGGTGCCGCCTGGGATCGGGTGTGGGTCATTACCGATGCCATCGCCGTCGGGGTCGGTGCCGTTGTAGTCGGAGTAGTAGTTGCCAGCGGAGCCGGAGTCCCACTGGTTGGTGCAGGAGTCGTAGGCGTTTTGGGTGTTGTTGATGAGGTTGTTGTGGTAGAAGGTGTTGTTGCTCGAATCCCGCAGGTAGATGCCATAGTCTTTGTTTGAGTTTGCGGCGTTGTTCGTGAGTGTGTTATTGCTTGAATATTGCAGGTAGATGCCGTACCGGTTGTTCGATGCGGTGTTTTTTACAAGCATGTTGTTGCCTGAACCATCGTCCAAACAGATTCCGCAGTCGTTGTTTGAGCAGTTGTTGCTCTGCAAAGTGTTGTCGCCCGAATAGTGCAGGCGGATGCCGCAATACCAGCATTCGACCCTGTTGCATCTGTGCGAGTTAGCAGTGTTGTTCTGCAGCGTGTTGTTGCTCGAATAGTACAGGCATATACCACTATAATCGTTATTCGATGCGGTATTGTCAATGAGCTTGTTGTTGCTTGAATAACCTAAGTAGATGCCACCCACGTTGTTTGAGACGATGTTATTCGCTATCTTACAATCATCAGTTTCCCAGAGTGTCACGCCGACACTTGTGTACGATGCGTTAGTATCATAGATGGTGCAGAAATTCGTACTGTTTAGATAGATTCCAGCAGCTCCATAACCAGTTGTCCCCGTCACAGTAAACCCACTGATATTCACCCAATCCGCGGTCACCTCAAACACGTGATCACTTGCATCCGCCGCCCACACCGTCACCACATCATCTGTTAGAATCTGTATATCCTCGGATGCGGACTCGTATCCCTCCTTGGTTGCCGCGATCGTGAACGTGCCCGTATCTTCTACCGTGACTCTGACCTTGCCGTCCGAGTCGGTCGAGCCGAGATACTCTCCCGCGAATTTGACCGCTGCGCCTTCGATAGGAGAGCCGTCTGACGTGACTGTTATCGTGATCTCCTTATTCACGACCGTGGGGTCGGGGAATTCGATGTCGATAGAGGGAAGAGTGCCGACCGCCCGTCTGACAAAGAGACCGTATGGATCACCACCATCGTCTGATGTCATGAAACTGACATCATCTATGATCATGGTGTTCCCACCCTCATCGAGATCGATGCTAGTACCTTTCTCTTTAACCTCCAGTTGTTCTGTGCCGAGACCATCGTCGAGATCATGAGCACCCTCGCCGATAAGACTAATCCGTTTACTCACATCCACATTCTCGACATACACCCCAGCATACACAATCACAGTGTCGCCATCAGCCGCGTCATCCACCCCTTCCTGAATCGTGTCCCATCTATGCTCCGAAGGATCATCAGTGAAATCATCATCCACATAGATCGTCTTCGGAACCGAAGGCAGCGAAGCATTCAAGAAAAACTCCCCGGTATCAAGTCGATAAACCCCGATATTATCATCGGAATCTCCATCCCAATCCCCTGCAATCGGAATATCCCCGAGATCCCCGTACTCAGGCGTCACAATATCAGCAGCCCCGCCATCGTTATCGATATCCAGATAAAATACGCCGGTAGTGCTTCCGGGACGGTACAGCCCGATATTATCATCCCCGTCGCCGTCCCAGTCCCCGATGACCGGCAGATCATCAGGCTCGCCAAATGCCACGCTCTGGTCTGCGGACCCGCCACTGTTATCGAGATCAAGGAAGAACATCGTAAGTCCAGACTCGGAATGATTCTGCCGAAATACGCCGATGTTATCATCCCAGTCACCGTCCCAATCGCCAACAACCGGAATATCGCCGATGACCCCGAACGTTGCGTTCGTATCAGAGACGCCATCGTTATCATAATCGAGGAAGAACTGAGCAGTGGATGGACGGAAGACGCCGATTGTGTCATATCCATTCCCGTTCCAGTCTCCTGTGATCGGAATATCGCCGGAGATGCCGAAACTGATGTTCAATCCACTATCAAGCGAAAAATTTGCGGTCGTGTAGTTGTAGATGCCGGTTGTATCTGTTCCATTACCGTTCCAGTCGCCGACGAGAGGTTTGTTTGTGTCCGGCGGATTGCCAGAGTAGATATGCATCCCGACTCTGCTTGGATAATCGTCCAACGTAGATTTGGCGCTTGAAATTGGGTCATTGATGTAGTACGTCCCATCTGATCTGCCAGTCACCACCACAAAGTGACCTCCCACATTAACGATGACCGGATGCCCTGCATCAAGGTGAGTGTTCAGCACAGTCGTGTCAAAAGGCTTGACTGTGCCAGGGTCATACTTTATCTGATTGATCTCATCATGGCAAACGTTCCTGACAGCAGACCAGTAGATATTATAGCCTGTGTCATAGCCCCCGCGCCCTATCGCATCGTTCAACCTCTTCGGATCGGTGTCCACGCCATAGTACGCCATCACCATCGCGGCGGATGTGAGCGCGCAGCCCTGACTGCAAATCGTTGGTCCATCGCCGCCCAGTTTGTCAACCCCCATCGCGAATCGCACTGGCTGAAGTACGGCACAGGCGGCATGGCTGCCGCTGCCACACCCGCCGCCGCAAGCACCACCACGAGAGCCGCAGCCACCAGCAGCAGGCGGGTCATGCTGCCTCCACACGAGCGCCTGTGGCAGGCGCGGCATCAGCCAGCGTGCCAGCGATGAGCGTCGTTCGCAGAACAGTACCGAATTCACCTATGAGAATATGCCTGATCATACCAATCATCTCCGAGATGTTACCCACTACAATCACCACATCATATAAAACTCTTGCACATCACAATTCTGCCCGTCTCCGCACCGATCACATCCCGGATCGGATCGCTCAGATAAATAAGGGATTCGTCCAGAGCCAGTTCCATCAACTCGTTCTGCTACATCACCTGCTATAATCAAAGTTAACCAGGCACGAGGCTTCTGATTCCAGCCAGTCGACCGATCCGGGCTCGTATCCATCGATCTCGATTCCGCGACCGATCGCATCAAGAATCCCTTGGATCGCATCAGCGACCTCCTCCACCGTCTTGCCGGTCGTATCGATCTCATACACCCCATCACACCAGTCCACTGCTTCGATGAGGATCACATCGACCGCCTCGGCAAGCGCGTTCTCAGAGATCTTTGCCCCGGAATATCCCCGCGCCATAAGCCGCCTCTCGAGTTCGTCGGGCGCGAGACGGAGCACGATCGCGGAATCGCTGACATGGTGCGAGAGATGCCCCTCGATGATAAGATCCCCGTCCCGCACATCAGCAATCCCGCAGACACGATCGTACACCGCATCCATATCAGCGACCAGGGAGTCCCGCGCTTTATCGATTCCGCGATATAACCCCCCGTCCTTGATGAGTTCATTCAAATCGAGCACGCCCCCTATAAGAGCGGATGCAGACGTCTTCCCGGTTCCGGGCGTGCCTGTAATCCCGATGATCATGGTCGTTGCCGTATCTTTCGTACCAGGTCCCGGAGCGCATCCGCGACCTCGTAGCCGGACGCGGCCCAGTGCACGACCACGCCATCGATGCCGTCAATCTCGATAAGCCCGGAGTGCTCGGACTGGCAGCACCGTGCGATGAATGGCTTTGTGATCTGGTACAGGTCTGATGTCCGCGAGCAGATGTTAGTGAATTTGTAGTCGAGCCCTGGAAAACGCGCCTCAAGGATCATCTTTG
>CBDAFH010000076.1:0-9502 GCA_965195165.1 uncultured ANME-2 cluster archaeon
TCATCAGCGTTTATCTGCGGTTCATTATACTTCTTACTTTGTTATGGTGTATTGCCGGAAACATTATGGGTTTTGTTCAGGTTAATTATGCGCAACTCCTTAGGCGGATAGGTGCCGCTGTCATCGTCGTCGCTGATCGGAATCTGAGACCGGCGAGGGTAAGCGTCATCCGGTATCGGTCCACACTTCCGGTATTCACCTGCTGGCACGTTCTCAGGGAATTCCAGCGGGATTTTATATCACCTCTTAAGAACCTTCCTGAAGTACTCCAGATACCGCTTTGCCATAACTTCCCTTGAAAAATGCTCTTCGACGCGTCTTCGGCATTCGTAAGGATCGATCTCGCTTACCTTATCGGCAACGATAACCTCTTGCATCTCATCTAATGCATCGCAGAGAAAACCTGTCACGCCATCGACTATCTGGTCGGTCAAGCCCCCGCTCCGAAGCGCGATAACAGGCGTTCCGCAGCACATCGCCTCTGTAGCATGAAGACCGAATATCTCCATGAACGGGTACATCGGAAGCGAGATCACAGCTTTCGCGTTCTGGAGAAACTTTATCTTATCTTCGTACGACACGGTGCCGTAATACCGCTCCTGGGTGCCGTCGCATCGAGATTTCACCTCTTCGACGTATTCCAGACTAGCAATGAAACGATCTTCGCCGCAGACATCCCCGCAAGCACCCGAATCCTTCATCAATTGGACAAACTCAAGACTTCCTTTCTCGCGGCATATCCTGTTGGCAAACATGTATCGCTCCCCTTTCTCGGCTTTGAAGGGATACAAGTCGGTATTTATACCATGCGGAATGCATTTACATGGACTCCCGAGGTAATTTGAGACGCTCATCACCTGAGCACGGGACGCTGCGATGAAATGTGAACTGTCGGGTATCGGCACGTCTCTATTCCATTCACACGGCGCATGGAATATATGGAAGATATTTGCATCGGGGTGTGCCATTTCATAACCGTATATCGGATCAAATTTGGTATTATCAACGATGATATCGTAATCATCTAAATATTTTTCATAAATTTGATATGCGTCCGTTTCCCTAGCAACCCAATCATGATGCATATCCTCTGATTCCTCCAAAGTCTCTATGACCTTTAATTTCGGGAGGTTCTCAGGAAAGACCGAACCTTTGCAACACGCGACAGCAACCTCTTCAATCTCATCGAATTTAGAGAGCGATGTTGCCAGATCACCTACAACAAGCTCAGTTCCGCCATATTTCCTAAAATCTACCGCCTTTTCCGCAGACGAAATGATAAATATATTCATTTGTTACCGACCATCCCAAATACGATGTTTTTAATCCCGCTCTTATCCAGTACATCCTCTTTCTCCAGTGGAAATCTCATCATGACTTTTGTATACTTCCCTTTAATGATCTCAGTCGTCACGTCAACTTTAACACCGTTGATAGTCGCACTTGGATGATTCGCAATCACCGGAACAACGACACCGAAATCTACGTCAATAATGTTACCTTCGTTTCTGATGCTCGCCACGACATCAGCACCATCCCATTTCAACTCAAAGGATAATAAACTTTCGCCGACCGCGAGTCTCTTAACCGATATGTCCCAGTCACTGGTGAGGTACGGGCAGATCGTGACGCTTTCCGGAGCGTGCGGCGTAACTCCGAGAAGTCCGCGAACGACGGTGTGCAGATAGATCGTTGCGGACCACGCCTGGATGAAGCATCCGGCAGGGTCTTCTTCCCCTGATGACTCAGGCGCCACATCTCCTGACAAGACCTCCTTGAAGTACAACTTGGAGGACCGCTGCATCTCAGTCATCTGGTACGTCTTCAAAAACCCTTCCTTGAAATTTCCATGGGAAAACTCGGAATACGCAACCCATCCCGTAACAAAGGGCCAGACACCGCCTTTCTGGTAACTTTTCCCGTCATACTCGGGATCACTCCTTGCGCGGGTCCTGACGCCCCATGATGTTGTGAACTCATCGCTCTCCATCCATCTGAGGATGCTTTCTGCTTTATCAGGTTCGATGATATCGAAAAATACCGGAATGACAGCGTTCACAGTCATATCCTTCTTCAGCGTTCCGTCAGGTTGTATCGTGTCGTACAAAAACCCGTACGCTTCGTCCCAGTACCGCTCGACGATGAGCGACTTGAGTTCATCGTAGCGCCCCATACATGCCTCTGCGAGATCGTCGTCACCGAACTCACGTGCAATCTCTGCCCCGCACCTGAATGCATGACCGAATATCGCCTGAACATCGACACCTGACTTTCCCCTGAAGTACGAGTCCATCCACTGTGTATCTATGAGAAAACCCTCTGGTCCGTGCTCGATCAAGCCATCGCCGTCGCGGTCTGCCTTCATGCACCAGCCAAGCGCTCTTACCATGTTGTCGTAGAGATACCTGACAAAATTCTTATCGCCAGACCATCTGTAATAATCATAAAGCGCAATCACAAAGAGAGGGGTTGCATCGACGCTGTAGTAGTAGATCGATCCGTCCGTTCTGACCTCATGTGGAATCTCTCCCTTGTAGAATGGAACCCTCACGGCATCATCGCCATCAGTCTTTGCCTGGAACCGTGCAAGCAGCGCAAGCGCGGATTGTGATGCCTGAAAGTCTCCTATGCAATTACTCCCAAATATAGTCCATGCGATATCCCTTCCAAAGTATATGGGAAAATGCGGCAGCCCCGCCATGAATCCGAGACCGTATCCGTGCTGGTAGTGCTTCAGGAGCAGCATCCCGATACTCGAACGGACGAAAGCATCATCGACGTCCTTAATCCCTGATTCAAAGTGCAATGCCGTCTGTAGGTAGCCGGTATACGCCTCTATCGTTTCGCCTAACAGTTTCCTGGTTGAACCGATCATCTCCTCGTACTCTTCGATCAACCTGTGGTATGTCGCATCGCCACCAGCCAGCACAAACCGGATCTCAACTGTATCGTCTGCATCGATCTCGATCTTGTAGCTCATGATGGAACTTCCCACACAGTGATCCCTGGGACCGGGAAATCCGCCACGATCCTTGCATTCGTTGATATCGGCGACATCGCAGCACACATACGCGGGTTCCCGATCCGAGCCAAAGAGCATCATCCAGTTAGGTTTCTTATGGTGGCGCACAAGGATCATTCTCCTGCGTGCATCATAAGTTCCGAGATATTTCTTCTCCTTCCACACATCCCCGGTCTGTTTCAGTTCCCATTCGAGATTTGTGACCGGATTTGCTATAAAATTAAATGTTGCTTTCGTATCCCCCCGGTTCTTAATCTCAAAGATCCAGCAGACGCCTCTTTTGAATTTCGGGACGAATACATGCTGATCGATGGACAATTCCCCGATCTCAAACGTTCTCTCGACATCGCCGCCGAATGCAAACTCCTTGCAGAAGTCAGGCAGCCAGTCGATCGGCACATCATCCCTGGATATGCCAAAGTTCACAGCATCCGCAATCTTAAGCGGCAGGTTCCAGATGCCGTTCCACCTACCTTCGAATCTCCCGTTTTTATGACCGATGACGTAAACCCTCAGGCCGGTAGTGAGAACATCCGATTCAAATGCTTCTCTTTCACGCCATTTCATCGTTTCCATCATTGAACACGCCCGATTCATGAGTACCGTGTAAAAGTGGTAACACTTCTATATTATCTCTTTGTAAAGTTTGGCGTTGCAGACTCGACGATTGATGTGTATGGGGGTGTTGTGGCAAACGGCAGAAAGTATTAAAGTCACTCGAGTCATGATCTTTTATCCGATGAACGAAGAAAAAGCCAGATATTATCTCGATAACAAAAAGCGTTTCGTTATCGAAAACTATAACTGGGCTGAACCATTTTCCAGTTTTTTCCCAGGCATTGGAGGGAAATGGGGGGTGCCATTATGGAGTTATTATATCAATAGAGTGCAGGCTATATCCAGCATGGGGGTGCGAGATAAGGATAACGCAATAATGGAATTCTTCTCCTTTAATAAAGCCTGCCAGCTGGTCGGAAATCAGGGATTCAGGACCTTTTTAAAGACCGTCGATGGTTGCTTATATGAACCGTTCAGACAGTCTGAAAGTGAAAAAATATCTCAGAAAATGATAATTTCTGCAGAAGAATTAGAGTTAAGTGAAATTAATAGCGATTTAGGAATACAAATAACGATAGATTATTTTCCACTCGTGAATCTACCGGTTGCAGGACTTGTAAGAAGAGTGAGTATCAGGAATCAGAGGAAGAAACGGTTGAAGATAGAGTTGATCGACGGTCTGCCGCTTATATTGCCGTTTGGCATGAACCAAACATGCATAAAGTTTATCGCAAGACACATCGAAGCGATGATGCAGGTGGACACCGTCGATGGGACACCGCTTTTCAGATTGAAACAGGTCCCGCTCGACACCCCGCAGGTACAGAAGGTCGAGGGCTGCAATTTCTATTTTACGTTCTTATCCGACCGGGGTGACATTCTCAAGGATAGCTATGCAGTAGATCCCGAATCAATCTTCGGCGTATCCGGAGGGTTTGAGTATCCATGGATATTTGAGAAGAATGGTATAGAAAAAATATTAGACTCTGACCAGATGTATGAGAATAAGACCCCGTGCGCCTTCACGTTGCTCTCTCTGGACATACCCGGAGATGCTGAGATAGTATTCTATTCTATTGTGGGCAATACATCCTCTGAAGAGAGATTGAAGAATTTTAAAAGTTATATTGTGAAGAAGGGCGTTATAGAGGAGAAGAGGGAAGAGAACAGGAGAATTATCAGAGAGATCGAGGATAACATATTCACGGTCAGCAGTGATAAGAATTTTGACAGTTACTGTGCTCAGACATTTCTGGACAATGTTCTGAGGGGTGGGCTGCCTGTTGTATTTAAAACCCAGGGGCGTAAAAGCATATTCTACCTATATTCAAGAAAGCATGGCGATCTTGAGCGGGATTATAACCATTTTGTACTGGAACAGACGTATCTGTCGCAGGGCAACTCGCATTTCAGAGATGTCAATCAGAACCGCAGGAATGATGTCTGGTTCAATCCCCTGGTAGGGGACAGTAATATCATCACGTTCTTCAACCTGATTCAGACCGACGGGTTCAACCCTCTGGTTGTCAACGGACTTACCTACACGGCAGAGGATGTACCTGCATTAAAAGAATGGCTCGGCAAGATTGTAAAAGACCCGGAACCGTTCAGCGATCTGTTAGAGATGGTTAAGAAGCCTTTTACTCCAGGCGAGTTCATAATGAAGATCGAAGAGACCGGATCCGGAATATCAAACTACGATGAGATTGTTGCTTCAATGCTTTCGTTTTGCAAGGCGAATGATGTGGGAGAGCCGCACGAGGGTTACTGGATAGATCACTGGACCTACAACATGGATTTGATCGATAATTTTCTGATGATCTTCCCGGATAGGTTAAGAGAGATTCTGGTGGATAAATATGTTTATACGTTCTATGACAATCCGGATATCGTTATGCCAAGGAGCAAGAAATACGTGCTGGTGGATGGGGCGGTAAGGCAGTACGGTGCTGTGATACGTGACAGGGACAAAATAAATCTCATAAAATCGAGGAAAGAATACCCCTGCAGGGTGAGGGCAGAGTACGGAGGGGGTAAAATATATTCAACAAATTTATTGATTAAAATATTATCTATTATCACAAATAAGATATCGTCACTGGATCCGGAGGGAATCGGTATAGAGATGGAGGCTGATAAACCGGGCTGGTACGACCCACTAAATGGCATGCCCGGACTCATGGCTTCATCTATATGCGAGACTCTGGAGCTTATAAGAACCTGTTCATTTCTCTCTGATGCCATCTCGACGATCAAAATGAACGGTGATGAGTCCGTATCTCTCTTTGAGGATTTGTATATCTTTATCGTTGATCTAATGGGAGTGATCGAAGAACGGTTGAATTCGGTGGATGAAAACAGGGCTTTTGTATTCTGGGATGAAAGTCACAGGATAAAGGAAGAGTATAGGGAGAAAACCAGACTTGGCGTAAGTGGAAAAGATGTGAAAGTGAAGATATCCACGGTAAAAGATTTTTTAAATAAATCCATTAGATTGCTGGATAGTATTTTTAGCGAGATACCTCGAGACAAATTATTTCACAAAAATGGGGTATGCTATACCTATTTTTTAAACGAAGTCAAAAGAAAAGAGATATCATCAACAGGTTCGGGTTCTTTACTTGTTACTCCATCAGAGTTCAAACAAAAACCTGTCTCGTTATTTCTGGAAGGTCCCGTCCATCTGTTAAAGGTAAAAAAGGAATCAGCCAGTGAGATATACAGAAGCGTTAAAAATAGCGGAATATATGACGAAAAATTGAGGATGTACAAGACAAGCGAATCCATAGAGAGAGAACCTTTCGAGATCGGACGGGCAAGGGCGTATCCCCCCGGGTGGATAGAAAATGAATCCGTCTACCTGCACATGGAATATAAGTTTTTGCTTGAGTTATTGAAAGCCGGGCTTTACGCTGAGTATTATGAGGAGATTAAGAATACGATGATGCCTTTCTTAAATCCTGAAACGTATGGGCGGAGTATACTTGAGAATAGCTCATTTATAGTGAGCAGTGCTTTTCCGGACAGTAAGCTTCACGGCAGGGGTTTTCAGCCAAGGCTGACCGGGGCATCAGCAGAACTTCTCAATATGTGGATAATCATAGTTGCAGGAGAGCGCCCATTCTCTGTCGATAGGGAGGACAGATTGAAATTGAGACTCGAACCAGTACTTCCGGGCGGGTTCTTCACAGAGAGAGAAGAGGTATACCGGACTTATGATGGCGAGGGCAGGACAGTTGAGGTAACGGTACCTGCGAATTGTTTTGCATTCAAGTTCCTCGGAAAAACAGTTGTTGTTTATCACAATGACGAGAGGAAAGATACCTTTGGAAAAGATAGGGCAGGGATTGCTTCATATATTCTGAAATATGCCGATGGAGCGACCTTTGAATCGCAAGGCGAGGTACTCGATACTCCGTTTGCGAATGATGTGAGAGAGGGTCGCGTAGAACGAATAGATGCATTCTTACATTGACATTCGATCACTTAATGAACTGCCAAAAACAGAGTCTATTTCAGGAATCCAGACCATGCGAACCATCAGATGGGACAGCGGCACGATAACCACAATCGACCAGACCCTGCTGCCTTCCGAGTACAGGATGATCGAATGCAAAACTGTCCCCACACTCTGCGAGGCGATCGTTTCGCTCCGCATCAGGGGTGCGCCCGCGCTCGGCGCTGCCGGTGGCTACGGGGTCGCACTTGCAGCGCATACGAGCACCGCAAGTACGCTTTCAGAGTTCATGCGCGATCTCGAGATCGAATCAGACATGGTCAGAAGGACGAGGCCGACTGCGATCAATCTTATGTGGGGTGTCGATCGCGTGATTGCTGCTGTCAGAAGAGCAGGTAGCATCGATGAAGCGAGGAGAATCGCAGTCTCCGAGGCAACCGCAATCGCTGATGAGGATGTGGAGCGGAACACGCGGCTTAGCAAACACGGAGAAGCGCTCTTGGAGGATGGTGATACCGTGCTGACGCACTGCAATGCAGGCAGACTCGCGTGCATGGACGTTGGAACTGCGCTTGGCGTGATCCGGGCGGCGGTAGAAGAGGGAAAGGAGATATCTGTCGTTTCGTGCGAGACCCGCCCGCTCAATCAGGGAAGCCGGCTCACGGTCTGGGAACTGATGCAGGATAAGATACCGGTCACACTGATCCCGGATTCTGCCGCGGGCATGATGATGCGGAAAGGATTGATCGACAAGGTGATCGTTGGCGCGGATCGGATCACGAGGGATGCGGTCTTTAACAAGATCGGGACGTATACCCATTCGGTGCTTGCAAAAGAGCACAATCTACCGTTTTATGTTGCAGCACCGCTCTCCACGTTCGACCCTACCCGGCTTGAGCGCGACGTCACGATCGAAGAGCGGGATCCCGACGAACTGCGGCGCATCCATGATGTGATGCTTGCGCCGGCAGATGCCGCGGTGTATAATCCCGCGTTCGATGCGACACCTGTGGAGAACGTTACTGCTGTTATCACTGAAGACGGGGTGGTGTATCAGGGAAAATCGTGGCAGGATATGTGGGGGGCCGCCAGACCAAGCACTGGTGCTGGGTCGAGACAGACGAGATGAGGGCGGGGCGTCCACCATAACATATAAGTATCAACCACTCGATGATCCTGATATGATTGCACCCACCACTAAAAAAGCTGCCATTGTGTTATTTTTGGTGGCGGTTATAGCGGTTGCATTGGTGATGTTCGTCAATGCCAGCAAAGATGAAACGCAACAGCAACCTGACTCGTTCTGTTTTCGCTTTTACGGGAATATTAGCATCGAGGGCGCGCCTGCGCCGGTGCAGACCACCTTACTTGCAAAGATCGGGGACAAGATATGTGGCGTTACAGGCATCACTGCATCTGGGCGGTACGATCTCAATGTATTCGCGCATCCTGATACAGAGGACTACATCTCATTCTGGATACAGACACCATCGATGGAATGCGCAGTACCGGTAGATCAGAAACGAACGCTGCCGATGAGCCGGGAGTGTCTGCTTGACCTCACGGTCGCAATCGGTGATTCCAATCACACGGTTCTGCAGACAGGACTCTCCGATGACCTGCAGGCGGCGTCACCAGCGGCAACCCCCGATGCCAATACGTCGGTCAATGCCACAGCAGAGCCCGCGCAAGGATACGATCCGATGTTCTGGGATGTGGTGATCAATGAGGTCATGTGGGACGAGACGGAGTACATCGAGCTATATAACACGCTCGATCGCACCATCTGCATCGGAAACTGGACGATCACGAGGGGTGTCGGGGCGGTCAATGACACCATCGATATCACAATCGAACCGGGTGCGATCATAGCATCACAGGGCTATTACCTGATCGCGGAAAACGATGCCACAAAATGTGAACCGGATCAGATCTCAAACATAGCCCTTAAAAACAGCGGAGAGGTTCTGCAACTCTTTGGCGGCTTTCCACCGATCTCGAAGAGGGTCGATATCGTGAACCGGGATGGGAACTGGTTTGCCGGGAAGAATGATGCTGTCGGACAGTCTATGGAGCGAATCTCCCCAGTGGATGGCACAAATCCGGATAACTGGCACACATCACTGGGATATGAGTGTGGGCGCATCGGAACGCCCGGGGTTGCGAATTCCATTCCGGACAAGACTCCCCCGAATATAACACTTGTCAACGATTTTATCGGCGTGAACGATGATATCATGTTCTCTTTCAATGAACCGATCGACATCCCAACACTCTTCATATCGGTGGTCGGTCCTTACCACGGTGTGATACTGAGGTACACCATCACCTGTGGCGGATCCGGGCTGGGCGCTTCATTCGATCCGGACAATCCACTTCAGGTCGGAGCATACAGCATCCGTGTGAAATGCAGGGATCCGTCCGATAACCTT
This sequence comes from uncultured ANME-2 cluster archaeon, assembly GCA_965195165.1. Lineage (GTDB taxonomy): Archaea > Halobacteriota > Methanosarcinia > Methanosarcinales > Methanogasteraceae > Methanogaster_A. The sequence goes on from CBDAFH010000076.1 coordinate 9,470, forward strand.
GCAGAGCAGGATTTCGTGCTGACGGTCGTGGAT
>CBDAFH010000077.1:0-7853 GCA_965195165.1 uncultured ANME-2 cluster archaeon
CGGGGCTCAAAGCAACAAAAAATAGTATCCACTTTAAAAGAATAATAAAAAGTCTCGAGTTTGAGAAGCAGCCAAATGAGGAAAACCATTTAAACCGACCAGTCCAGAAGAATCTTGTGAAAATTGCGGTGAGAAAATGAAGACGAAGGACGTACGCTGGAAACAGCGATTTCAGAATTTTGAGAAAGCTTATGTGCGTTTGAAAGAAGCAATGGAGATGGAAGAATTGACCGAACTTGAAAGAAATGGTTTGATTCAGCGTTTTGAGTTCACACTCGATCTTTCGTGGAAGGTAATGAAAGATTTTTTGGAAGAAAAAGGATTTGTTTTTAAACCTTCGCCCAAAGATGCGTTGCGGCTGGCACAACAGAGCGAATATATAACTTATGCGCAAGAGCTGATTGATGGATTGGATATAAGAAATGAGCTTTCACATGATTATAGCGGTGAAAAATTTGAACGTTCGGAGAAGAAATTAAGAGAAGAAACTTATGTTGCATTGGGAAAATTGTATCTCTTTTATATAAATGAAAAAAACAAATGATTATGCCGAATTGTTTCATGAATAAAAAAGAAAAAAATTCTTTTGGACTTTCCGATAGGGATATGAAAACGTTGCAGGACATTTTTAAAAAATATCCTGATGTGAAAAACGTTTTTGTATTTGGGAGTCGGGCTAAGGGAACGTACAAACAAGGCAGTGATATTGATCTGGCAATAATGAATGAAGGGGTGAAAGATACGTTTATCCGCAAAATGAAAAGCGATTTTGAAGACAGCAGCCTGCCCTATACAGTTGATCTGGTGAACTACCCCACATTAAAACATCCCGAACTGAAAAATCACATTGATAGGGTCGGGGTGCCTTTGTTCCAAAAATAACCGCACTACTGAGTGACCATCTCTCGCAAAGGCAGCCCGGCGATTCCGGATGATGCCAGATCGAAATCATGCCGTCTTTGAAGATTGCTAACGCTTACCCCATCCGCATCTGTTTCACGCCAGGTTCGATCAACCCATATACTGCACCCTCATTGAGTGTGGAATTGTATTCAGAATTTTGTCTGAAAATTTAACGGTTATGGGATATTGATCAAAATATATTTATTCTTATAAATTTATCGAAAAGAAAAATGACGGTGTGTTGAGAACCGCCGAAACCGCAAATCTTATCCTATATCGATCTTCCCGACCACAGCCTGCAGGATCATGAGAGCGTCTGCCGATGTGAGTTTACCGTCCCCATTCATGTCACCCCACATCCGTCCACGTCCGTCTGAATCGGTCCAGTAGCCGACAGGGGTGCTGTTGTCCAGATCCCACATATTAGGCACGCCGTCGTTATCGATGTCTGGGTCTTCCTCTTCAGTGGCATTTCGCTCGGTGACGTATAGTTTTTTCGAGCTTTCTATCACAAAGAATGCCGCATTGGAGAAGACGGAATCGAGCGTAACCGCTATTGCCAGACCGGTACCGCTTGTGTAGCTGGTGGGAATATCTCCTATATACAGGGTCTTTTTTGTACCGACGGAGTCTTGATAACTGTAAAAATGGACTTGTGCAGACCAGCCCATGTCCGAACCAACGTCGAGCAGCTCGATGTGAATGTCATTATTTAGTACTATGTATTCATTCACTCCTATGGTGACATTGGTGGTCTCCACGCCAGCAGCAGTCATCGAAAAGATTAGCATCAAAAGAACCGTTATCGCCAGAATTCTGCAACCATTCATTAATATCAACCTTACGCATTCGACCCCATATAAACCTACAGTATATGGAGGAACGCCACCATTTAAGTATCAGTACACCCAATATCATAATCATTCGATGAAGATGATCGTTTTTGATATGGACAGTACGCTGATCGACGCTGAAACTATTGACGAACTTGCTGCGGCGGCTGGCGTTGGTGATCGTGTTATAGAGATTACAGAGCGGGCTATGAACGGAGAACTCGACTATGGAGCGGCTCTCCGCGAGCGTGTCGGTCTACTGAAGGGGCTTAGCGTCGAGCGTGTCAGGCACGCTTGCGAGAGTCTCCCGCTGATGCCCGGAGCAAGAGAACTAGTGGATACTGCCAAGCGCATGGGATACCAGACCGCTATGATCACATGCGGTTTTATGATCTCTGCGAGACGTATCGGAGAGATACTTGGCATAGATCACGTGATAGCAAACGATCTGGCTACGAACGGTAAAAAACTCACCGGAGAAGTGGTCGGAAATCTGACAGAGGCTGACTCGAAGGCACGCGTGCTCAAAGATCTTGCTCACCAGTGTGGAATCGACACATCGGAATGCATTACAATCGGTGATGGCGCGAATGATATTTACCTGTTTGCGAATGCCGGGTATTCGATCGCATTCAATGCAAAGCCGATCCTGAAAGAGTACGCAGATGCAGTGGTCGATCAAAAAGATATGAGGGCGATCATTCCGATCATCGAAAAGATAGAGAAATGAGCAAGATCCGAAAACGGAGAGGCACAGTATCAGCAGTAAGCTGAAAAAGGAGGATACCAAGCAAATGTTGAAGGAATTACAGGATAAAAAAGCGATACTTGTTAAAGAACTCGAAGAGTACAGGGACAAGCGCAACGAATTGAATACCGAGGCAAGCAAATGGTCTGCAGAGCGTAATAAGTTGAATCGGACATCACGGATGCTGACAGATGAGGCGCAGCAGTTCAAACATGAACGTGACGAGTACAACAAAAAAGTAAGCGAGCACAAGGTGAAGAGGGACGAATGTAACAAGAAGATTAATGCATCCAGTGCAAAGATCGAAGAAATCAAGAAAGACGCAAATCTCACCGGTGCACCCGTAAGCGAACTCAAACAAGAGATTGAAAGCCTCGAATTCAAGCAGCAGACCAACGTTCTATCGTCAGAAAAGGAGAAAGAACTCGTCGGCGCGATCGCCATACTGGTCAGCGAATACAAGATGAAGATGACAGAGATCGAGGGAAATGCAGAACTCAAGTCAGCGATGGGGGAGCTGGAGGGTCTGCGTGAAGAGGCGTCTCTATATCATGAAGAGGTTACGGAATATGCAGATCTGGCACAGGAATGCCATGACAAGATGATTAAGGTGTTTAGGGAAGGCGAGGGTATCAGAGTCAAATCAGATCGCATCCATAGAAAATTCGTAAAAATTCAGGACGAAGCAGACCGCCACCATCACCAGTTCATCAAGACCCAGAAGGAGATCCGGGAACTGGATAAGATGATTGCCAGCATCACGAGAAGAGGCAGAGAGGATAAGAGGAAAGTGGAACGGATAAAGGTTAAAAAAGAGGCAGAGTCGATATACAATCTGTTCAGACGGGGGGAGAAGATCAGTACCGAGGATTTGATGTTGCTTCAGCGGTCTGACCTGCTATGAGTTATGAGAACTCTTGTATTATGCCTGGATCGGGATGATGATATTGGACGGAAAGCCGGCATCGCAAGTCCGGTTATCGGCAGAAGCGCAAACATAGAGGCGGCAACGAAACTTGCGGTGGCGGATCCTGAGGATTCGGATATCAACACGATCTTTGGCGGGATACAGGAGTACGATCGGCTGAGCGCAGCTGGCACGGATGTTGAGATCGTCTGCATAGCAGGGGATCGTGATGTCGGAGTAGTATCCGATAACAAGATCGCTTTGCAGATCGATGATCTCCTTGGCAGGGCTGAGTTTGGGAACGTGATCTTCATATCAGACGGAGCCGAGGACGAGTCTGTGCTGCCGATCATAGAGTCGAGGATAAAGATAAATTCGGTCAAGCGGATCCGGGTCAAGCAGAGCGAGAGCATAGAGAGCACATATTACCTCATTAAAGAGGTTCTCAGTGATCCGAAGATCAGAGGCGCGATATTCATTCCGATCGGGCTTGCTTTCATCGTTTATGCAGCGTCGGTTGTAGCAAGACAGCCCGGACTAGCGGTTGCAGCCATTCTCGGGGTTGTCGGGACTTACCTTCTGTACACTGGCTCCGGAGTCGGATCGTCCATAGACCGGTACCGTGAAACCGCAACCGAGTCCCTATACCGGGGCAAGATCAGTTTCATCACATATATCGCAGCGATCATAATCGGGATCATCGCAACCGTGCAGGGGGCAAATTCCTGCTGGGAAGGTATCGCAGGCGATATTTTTCCAGGATATGTCATATTATCGATGATCTTCGTGCAGGCATCGGTCTGGTGGTATGTGGCTGCCGGATTTTTCTTAGGCTTCGGCAAGATCGTTGATCTGCGCCTCGAAGGGAGAGCCGTCGGGAGGGCGTGGGCGTTCCCGTTCTTCGTCATCTCCGCCGGGCTCCTCCTATGGGCTGCAAGCGCATACATCCTCACAACCACAGAGTATCAGCAGGGTTACGGCATCCAGCACCTCATACTCTCGATCGTGGGCGCTATTGCGATCGCGCTTTTAGGGATCTATGTTGCGACAAAGAGATACGGGGAACGAAATGAAATGCCTGATCCTGATCATTCTTGACGGATTTGGGCTTGCCGAGCCGACCGACGGCAACGCGATCGCTCATGCGGATACGCCCAATCTCGACCGCCTGCGCAGAGAATACCCGACATGTATCCTGCAGGCGTCAGGCGAGGCGGTCGGGCTTCCTGAGGGACAGATGGGGAACTCTGAGGTTGGGCATCTGAACATCGGTGCAGGAAGGATCGTGCACCAGGATTTGACCCGCATAAATAAGGCGATATCTGATGAAACGTTCTTTAAAAATCCGGTTCTGTGGCATGCGATCGAACACGCAAAGACGCGTGGATCCTGCCTGCACCTGATCGGGCTTCTCTCGGACGGTGGCGTGCACAGCCACATCACACACCTCCGCGCTCTTCTGGAGATGGCGTCGGCAGCGGGCGTTCGCACACAGGTACATGCGTTTCTCGACGGCAGGGACGTGCCGCCGAAGAGCGCTCTTGAATACATCAGCACGGTCGATGACCTGATCGATGGCACGGCCGGTAGATTCCGCGTGGGCACCGTGATGGGCAGATACTATGCGATGGACCGTGACAACCGCTGGGATCGGATAGAGAAAGCGTATCGTGCCCTTGTTTCCGGGAATGGCATACCCGCAGATAGTGCGTCCGATGCAGTGCAGAAGGCGTACGCACGGGGCGAGACCGATGAGTTCGTGCTGCCAACGGTCGTGAATGACCACATCCCGATCGCTGATAATGATTCGATCATCTTCTTCAACTTCAGACCGGATCGCGCCCGCCAGATCACCCGTGCGTTCGTGGACGATGATTTCAACCATTTCAAGCGCCGGAAGTTAGATAACCTCTGCTTCGTGTGCATGACCGAGTATGACGCAACCATCGATGCGCAGGTTGCATTTGCGCCGGAAGAGATCAGGAATACGCTTGGCGAGGTCTTAGCACAGCATGGGCTTACGCAACTGCGGATTGCAGAGACTGAAAAGTATGCGCATGTCACGTTCTTCTTCAACGGCGGCGTCGAGACTCCGAATCCGGGCGAGGATCGCTGCCTGATACCGTCTCCGAAGGTGGCAACGTACGACTTGTTGCCAGAGATGAATGCTTATGAGGTCACCGATGCCGTGATCGAGAGGATCAGGTCGTACGATGTGATCGTTCTTAACTATGCAAACTGCGACATGGTCGGGCACACCGGCATCTTCGATGCTGCCGTGCAAGCGGTGGAAACGGTCGATACCTGCGTTGGCAAGGTCATCGATGCAGTTCTGAAGGTTGGAGGGTCTGCGATCATCACGGCAGATCACGGCAATGCCGAGAAGATGGTTGCTGAGGATGGCACGCCGTATACCGCACATACCACGAATCCTGTTCCACTGATACTGGTTACGGATCAGGCGGTCGGTGTCAGGGACGGGAAACTCGCAGATATCGCGCCTACGATGCTTGAGATGCTTGGCGTGCCGAAACCCGCTGAGATGACCGGGGATTCGGTTATTGTGTAGAGGATTTGTCCGGTTGGGTACACGAAAAGGAAAGAAGACAGGGTATGGTTCACATACCTCCGCCGCCGATGCCATTTTTGAATAGTACCCACACACCGATGATGATTGCTGCCAATACAGGCAGCCACATTGTTTCCAACAGATCGTTTCCTGAATTCCATCGGCTATCTGCGGGAATATCATCCGTCTTTGTGTCGAGCGTATCAACAATCGCAGGAAAGACGAAAACTAATATCAGCGCCACAACCGCGAGTACGATCACACTACCAGCTTTTGCTTCCATTTTGTTTCACCTTTTATTTTCTTAATCTGGTTCTTAAACTTCTCAGATAACTCTATCCGAGTCATTCTTTCTCCAAATCTCTGAAGAATTCATCCATATCTTCATCTGTTTTGAGGGTGTAATATCTACCCTTCTCAAAGTCCTTCTCGCTCTCTTCAATATCTCGCATCAGATTCTCATCGCTTAGAATCTCAACGTCCTCAACCAGATCCCCAATCTCTTTCTGGATGTGTGTGAGCCGTGTTATCATATCTCCTGCCACCGAAGATTTGACCATCTGCACCTTTTAGACCTCCTTTATTTAAGTATCCAGGATATTCTTATAAAACTTCTCAGTCTCTAATGTAAGCTGTGACGCCTGATGTAAACGGGTAGGTGGTAAGCGGGATCGAGAGTATTAGGTGGCGCGTATCCACTGCTAAATCGAGAACTCGCATTGCACGAACCCATGAATGCGGGGGAAGGGATTCGAACCCGTGAACTCCTTCGAGAACAGATCTTGAGTCTGCCGCCTTTGACCGCTTGGCTACCCCCGCATAACTATCGCAAAAGGCAAAGAATCTCTCCGCCGCAATATCATTTAAAGGTGTCGATCGTGCAAACCGGATGCTGCCCACACCTTTATTATACCATACCGCAAGCCAGATCATAATGAACCTTGAGGCAATCGCGTCAGAGATCAGGAACTTCGAAGGCGTGACACGGAAAAAGTCGATCGCGGACATCGCAGAGATCCTTGAGACCGTGCGATCCGAGTACACGGACTGCATCGCGGATATCGGCGATGATGCTGCGATAATCGACATCGGCGGGGACGATGTGCTGCTATTTGCGGCGGATGGGATATGGAGTGCGATGCTCGGGGATCCGTGGTGGGCAGGATATGGCGCAGTCCTTGTAAACGTAAACGACATCTCAGCGATGGGCGGGCGCCCGATAGGCATGGTCAACATACTCGCAACCGACGACAAAGAGATATTAGCCGAACTGGTCCGCGGGATCAGGGACGGGGTCGCCAAGTTCGGCGTCCCGATGGTCGGCGGGCATCTGCATCCGGACACGCCGTACACCTCAAGCTCGGTTGCCATCATCGGCATCGCAAAGAGGGACGCGGTCATCAGGAGCGACACAGCAGAGGCAGGAGACGCGATCGTTCTCGCCTACGATCTCGACGGGCAGGTCGGGAAGAATTCGATCTATTCGTGGGACAGTACAACGATGAAGACCGCTGCAAACGTCCGCGAGAAGTTCATGGTCATGCAGACGCTAGGGGAGCGCGGTCTTGTGACTGCCGGAAAGGACATCAGCAACCCGGGAACGATCGGGACGCTTGGGATGCTTCTCGAAACCAGCCGAAAGGGCGCAAGCGTCGATATAACAGCGATACCCCGTCCTGGCGGGGTTGACTTTGTCCACTGGTTAAAGATATACCCTGCAATCGGCTATGTGGTGACAACGCGGGATGCGAGCGAGTGCGTGAGGGTTTTTGAAGCCGCGGGGCTTGATGCGGCGGTTGTCGGGGTTGTCGATGACGGATTGTGCCTCGACATCTATGAAGGGGATGACAGGGTCACGGTCTTTGATTTCGGGAAAGATGTGATCACAGGGAT
>CBDAFH010000078.1:0-14901 GCA_965195165.1 uncultured ANME-2 cluster archaeon
TTTGCGTTATGTAACTTCCATCAGACAAGTTAGCATCGAGTGTATATAACGATGACGTTTTGGGGGCGGTCACAGCTTATGGCACCCGGACCAGGAAACTGCCATCATACCCGAAACCAGCCCCAGCCCACGCACAGGCGATTCCGTCTGCGAACTTCTTCACTCCAGACACTCCGCAGCCGTGTGGTGGTGATACTTTCTGCGAACAGCACCGACTGCGGCATGTGTGTGTTTGTGTATGTGCAGGTGTATGTGCCCTTCCCCGTTCTCGATCGTCTCTGCCAGGTTCCTGACCGCGCCATCGATCGAGAGCGGGAGCACATCGCACGGGTACCCAAACGCCTGCATGACCTCAAAGAACTGCATGATCACAGGAACATCGAGCCCTGCCGCAACAAGCATCCCGGAGTCTGCGAAGACCTCGCGGGTGGTTCCGTCCGCAATAACGGTCTTCTGCAGGACGATGACCCGGTCTGCAAGCTCAGGAATCGCGTTTACATCGTGTGTGATTATAATGAGGGTTTTCCCCGCGTCTTTCAGCGTCTTTAGGATCTCTATCAGTTCCGCCCTGCTCTTCGGATCCATGTTGGCTGTGGGCTCGTCCATCGCTATGATCTCCGGATCCATCGAAAGAACCGTCGCTATCGCGGCACGCTTCTTCTCGCCGCCGCTTAAGTGGTGTGAGACCCGGGTCTCGTAGCCGGCAAGCCCGACTCGTAGAAGTGAGTCCTTGACCCGCCGCTTTACCTCCTCTTTCGCAACACCGAGGTTGATCGGACCGAATGCGACGTCATCGAAAAGGAGCGGCATAAAGAGCATATCATCAGGGTCCTGGAAGACGATCCCGATCTTTTTCGGCATCTCGTGCACTTTTTTGGGATCGATCGGTTCGCCGAGGATCTCGACTGCTCCGCGCGATGTCTTGCTGTGCAGGATGCCGTTTAGGTGGAGGAGGAGCGTTGATTTGCCAGCGCCATTCGGTCCGACGAGCGCTACGGATTCCCCTTTCTTAATCTCGAATGAGACGTGCTCAAGCGCTGCCGTGCCGTCAGGATATGTGTAATTCAGGTCATGGACGCGTAACGCAAGCGTCGACGGCGAATCCTTTATCACGGCCCCCGCCCCCTTTGCTGTCGCTGTCATAGGAACCCCCAGGTTGCGCTGAACGTATCGGATGTTGCTGCTACCTGCAGGAGAACCGCGAACCCGGCGACGACTGCTGTGTTGACCCAGTCCTGCCTTCGGGCGTGGAACTCGTGCAGCGTTGCGACCGTTCCTGAGTAGCCCTTCGACCTCATCGCATAGAAGACGCGGTCTGCCCGTTCGTAACTATTCACAAAGAGCATCGCGATCGCTTTGCTGATCGTTGTGAGCGTGTACAGGTTGCCCCGCCTCTTAAATCCCCTTGATGCAAGTGAGCGATCCATCCGCGTGAACTCATCGTCCAGCACAAAGATGTACCGGTACGTGAATGCGAACATCTGGACCAGCTTGTTTGGCAGATGCAGACCCTCGAGTGCCTTTATTGTGATATCCATTCTGGATGTGCCGACCATCGGAAAGATCAGCATCACCGCGGTGAGTGCTTTTATTACGATCATCGCTGCGAACTTGACGTATTCGATCCCCCTGTAACTCAGTGTGATTCCGCCGAAGCTCACTATATCGACCCCATCGCCTATAACCGTGAACGGGATGATGACGAAAAACGGTATCACAAAGATGAATACCAGTTTCATACGGGCGAGAACGAATGAAAGGGGTATTTTTGATATGCAGGTCAGAATAATTGCGAATATCATGCCGATCACGACCAGTTGCAGGTTATAGAGAAGCATGACTGAGAATATCAGCGCGAAGATGGATACGAGTCTGAAACGGGGATCCCATCGGTGAATCGGTGAGGGGATTCCCGCGTACCGATCGATCTCTGAAATCATGCCGTATCACTTCTTCCCGAACATTTCGGGTTTGACTGTTGCAATAAACCCGGCGAGCACTCCGGTAAAGATCGCCTCGATTGCGATGATCGGGAGGTGCGCGGTCACGACAAGCACCGTCGTCTCATAAAACTGTTCCCCGGTCGTGATCAGTTCTGTTGCAAGAAACAGGAGTGCGATCGCCACACCAAGTCCTCCTGCGATCGCGCCGAACAGCGATGCTTTATTCTTTGTTTCGGGTCTGATGTCGAGTTTGGTTCCGGTTTTGAATATCAGGTAGGCGATCAGCGCGGGCACCCCCATATTGACGGTGTTAATCCCGATCGTTGTGACCCCGCCGTGCCCGAAGAGGAAGCACTGCAGGACAAGCGCAACAAAGATGCATGGAAACGCAAGTATTCCAAGCATCACGCCTGCAAATCCGTTTAAGATAAAATGAACACTCGTGGGTCCCACCTGCATATGGATGAGTGACGCAACAAAGACCGCGGCTGTGATGACAGAGAGTCTCGGCACGTCCTCTGTCTTCATCTTTGAGAGCGTGTATGCAAGGATTACGACGGTGATCGCCCAGCCACTTTCCCAGAGCCAGGGGTCAAGAACACCATCTGAGATGTGTACCATTTATCTTTACCCTCTATTTGTTTTCATACTGCTTCTTCATCTTCCGGGCTGTAATAATCATTGCTATGCCTGCAAGTCCAGCCAGATATCCGAACCCGGTGATTATTCCAGTGACCGGCAGCCCTGCTTCCTTCTCTGCTTCCGCCTGCTCTGCTTCCGTAATTCCTGCCCCTTCTGCAAGGTTCACAGTCTCTTCACCCTTGTGCCCGGTCGCTTCCACAACTACCCTGTACTCGGATACGCCAATCTTTGGCGCGAAATAGAACATCCCATCCGCATCTGCCTTGCCTGTGAGGTAAAGTTCTTCCTGCCCATCCTTGATCGCGTATATCTCCACGTTTGCATCCGCCATAGGATCTGCGCTTCCGCCGCCGAAATACGCCTTTATCTGTATCTCGCTCACCTGTCCCTGCACGATCACCCTGTGTGCGGATGCAGGCGGCATCAGTGCCATGCACAGGATCAATATAAGTGCCAGAACGAGCAGACTTCTGATTGTTTTCATTCCTTGATACCTTCTTTAGAAAGTTAATAAAGGATCGGCAGGGGTTGTAAAACCCCTATCGATCCGGAGTTGGAGATTCTCACTTCCGTCTAATTGCAAGGAAGAGCGCACCAAGAATTCCAGCTGCGGCAAGGATAGCTCCAAACCCTGGTGTGCTGGATGTCTCTGATGCTGCCTTCGCATCTTCTGCCGCCTGCTTGGCTTCTGCTACTGCCTGCACAAGTTCCGCAGATGATGAAGGAGCTTCTTCCTCCGGCGGGAACTCATCGAGTATCGGAACGATGAAGACGCCCCTTATGTTTTGTCCGGTCTCAGGTTCCATTGTGGCGCCAACAAACCAGATTCCGGGTTCGTCGAGCGTGTACACGAACTCTCCATTCTCATTGGACATGGTGAGCCGCGTGAAGACCATCGGTGGGTCGTTCGGGAACATCTCCTCGGCAAGTTCTACGATCTCCTTGCCGGCATCCAGTGTGTGATATATCTCAACCTCTACCGGCGCGCCTGCAAGCATCTTGTTGTTGTACAGTGCCTTTCCAGCGAAGACGAAACCCTCCTCCATGCCGTAGGGTCGCATGTACGGGATGATCTCGGTCTGCTGTCCGACCTCAGAATCCCAGCCAAACCAGGTCTCTTCGCCACAGTGGATCACGGCTTTGGTGTAGTCTATCATGTCCTCATCCGGGTCAACATATTTCACACAGATAACGGAATCACCTGGCTGATCAACCGTGAACGAGGTTTTGTATGCCTTGAAGGTTCCGAGCTCTCCTTCTTCGTTCATTCCGTCAACGGTGATCTCTGTCGCAGTAAGTTGCAGAACCGTGCCGTCTGGCTTCATGACCGAGACCTCTGGCGCAGATGCCATGTCAAAGAGTATATGTTCGTAGGGGTGCCCCCACATCACATATACGGTCTTTGTCTCTCCAAGTGTTGCGATATAGTCCTCAGGTGCCACAGCCCATACGGTAGCCTCGCTATCACTCGGAAAGACCATCGTGAAATGCGCGCCTGCCATACCGGTACACGCAATCAGCAGCAACGCTGCTAATGCGGTTGTTATTACGCTTTTATTCATGTTTGTTACCTCTTATGTTATTCAATACATGCGAGATATACTATAGATGCTATCTCGGTGATACACTGTTACAATCATGCGCTATATATAGTTTGCGGGCGCGCAACCCCGCGCTTTCCGAAAATCCCGCGACAACGGCAGTGAAATATTACGAAACGAGAGAAGATAGCAATTAATTCTACTTATATGGAAATTGTCAGAAATTATGCGTGGTTATTGGACTTATTTCTTAAATTAACCCGTGAATAGCAGAGGTTTTAAGTATTAGACCTGCCATAAGTCTATATTGTGATTGATATGACCTGCATGACCCCAATTAACAAAAATATAGAAACCACTCACACCCACGACTCCGATATCTATGCAAGGATCATACCCGGCATTGGCAGCGGTACGAGCCATGGCACAGACCACTTCGCAGAATCGATAACCGAAGAGATCGTGGCGATACACCACTCAATCAAGGACTTTGTGGACAGGGGGATCTATCAAGACCCTTCCGGCTATCTCAAAGCTGTTTTTCAGCAGCTTGACGATCTGATCGCACTTGACATAGACGACAGATCCGCAGAAGATCTCCTGTCCAACTCCAGATTTAACTCTGCATTCGATGCTATCAGCACGTTTCGAAGCCAGTATACGGCAGAACTTGAGGCAGAACAGGCAGAATCCATACTGAAGAGCAAAGATCCATGGAAGATGTTTACAAATTTCACATATCTCCCGAATTACATCCAGCTGGCGCAAACCGAGTGCCGGGGGGCAGGGCTTAAACCGGGTGACACTGTTCTCTTTCTCGGAAGTGGTCCACTGCCCCTGACGCTCATCGTACTCTGCCACCAGCACGGGCTCAATGGAATCGGGATAGAACGGGATCCGAAGAGGGTCGAACTTTCAAGAAGAGTGCTTGAGAAGCTTGGGCTCTCCAGCCAGATCAGGATAATCCGCGGAAACCATCAGACCCTGCCTCTGCCGCTTGCAGAGACGCCGGATCTGATCATGGTAGCGGCTCAGGCTGAACCCAAGAAGGAGATATTCGATCATCTGGCAGGCGTGCTGCCGGCAGGAACAAAGATATCGTACCGTATCTATGAAAAGGGGCTCATACGGATGCTCGACACGTTTTATCGCTATGAGTTGCCAGGACAGCTCAGGGAATACTCAAGGATCTCTCCAGAACCGCCTGCCAACAACACCAGCGTCTTTCTGACCGTTTCCGATTGAATCATTGATAATCGGTATCCGGTCACCATTTCTCCCCGAGTGCCATGAAGAGCGACGGGTTATTCGCAATGTTATATGAGATGGATCTGTTTTTATTTTCAAATTCCCTGAGTCTTTCAAGGCGATTCACGGATATATTCGTTAGTCCGACTTCACTGAATAGGTTAGCCACATCATCCGGATCGCTTCCACTGAAAAATGGCAATTGATCCTTTATTTTGGAGTAGTAACTCGTGAACGCCATCGGGCTTCGTCTTTCAGTAACAAAAGCAACCAATCTACCAAGAAGTCTCCGCAACCGCATCTCCTTCGCAGAATCGTGCCACTTCCCGTCGATCAGTACGAGCTTGCCGCCTGACTTCACAACGCGACTCCACTCGTCTACAGCAGCCATGGGATCTGGCATCGTCCAGAGGAGATTCCTGTTTACCACGATATCAAACGCCTCGTCTTCGAAAGGCAACTTTTCCGCATCGCCATGCATGAAACCGACAGATAGGCACATCGCATCGGCGTTCTGACGTGATTTTTCCAACATGCATTTGGATATGTCAATACCGGTCACGTTGTGCCCCATCTTCGCAAGAAGCAGAGCCAGAAATCCCGTACCGGTCCCGACATCCAGAATGCGGAGGTTTTTATCTGTTCTAATTGTACTTTTAAGCAAAGTCTTCCAGATGCGCTCTGCCTCACTCTGTGACTTATAGATATCGATGCTGTAAGTCTGGCTTCGCCCATCCCAGTACGATTTGACAACACTTTTCACATTCATTTGTAAACTACTCCCAGATTATGATATTATTTACCTGTTTGTTGTGAGTTGTTATGAATAACTATTATGATGTACTTAAAACTTTTGATCAAGTGGGATATCACGCAGATCGAATCCTTTTTACACTTGCCAAACAATCACCTCCATAATGTCTCGTGTGAACATGCTCCATAAGCCCGGATTGTCGATCGATTGCGATTATGACGAGGTGCTGAAACTGGACGCCACAGGACCGCTCGCTCCTGCGTGCATGCCATTTATCAAGAAGATAAACGACCGATTGATGCGGGAGAAGCCGGCACGGGTCGATCAGGATCAGGTCATCGCATCCACGTGGCTGCCGCCGATTCCAGGAGGCGCGTTCAAGCGGCTGATCCGTGCCGAGGCAAGCATCGCTTTTGGAAAATACGTTCCTGAAACTGTTTCTTTCGAGATTACACGCAAGTGCGGATGCGACTGTGCGCACTGCGCGATGAGCGACGGGGAATATGAACTAACCACTGACGAGATCAAGGATGTGATCGATCAGGCGCTTGCGATGGGGACGTTTATCATCACGTTCACAGAGGGCGACCCGCTGCTCCGAAGCGATCTCTTCGAGTTGATCGAGTACATCGACCACGACCGTGCGATCGTGAACATATTCACGCCGGGTCTTGAGATGACGCCTGAGATCGCTTCCCGGCTTAAGGAAAGTGGCATCCACAACCTCCTGATCAGCATATACAACACTGACCCCGCAAAGCATGACGCTGTAAGGCGGGTCGATGGCGCGTTTCTCGCGGCGGTCGGTGCGATCAGATGCGGGCTTGATGCAGGATTGCTCGTCACGATGGCAACGCATGTATCGCACGACCGGATGCCTGAACTCCCGCGCATCTACGAGTTTGCGTCCGATCTTGGCGTGCATGAGTTCTCGATCTGGGAGTCGATGGACGGCGGTCTCACAAAAGGGGATCGCAGGGAGATACTTAAGATGTACCACCGCGTCAACGAGCGCCCGGGCGGTCCGCGGATCTTTGCGAACACGTATTTCGAGGGCGAGATGCTCGGATGCCTTGCAGGGCAGCGGTGGGCGCATATCTGCGTGGACGGCTCGGTTAAGGCGAGCCCGTACATGTCCCAATCCTTCGGAAACATCCTTGATACTCCGTTTAAGGAAATATGGGGGAAAATCAGGGCGGATAAGAGGTTCTCCGGGAAGAAGGGGATTTGTGTGGGGGACGACCCGGTATGAGCAGGACACCTCGCACCATACGAAAAGGTTATTATAGTTGAAAAGTATTAACAACGGATCAATAAACTTATCGATGCGGCTTATGGGATTTGAATGTTTCAGTTCTGTGTTCGCTTTTTAAGTTGGTTGGTTTGAACTAAGAAGGAGAACCAAAATTGTTTAAACAAGAAACATACGATGCGCCAGTTACCGAAGGCGAGTCCTACGATGTTACCATAGAGGATCTTGCCAGAGAAGGAGACGGAGTGGCGCGTATAGAGGGCTTTGTGATATTTGTTCCCGGCACAAAAGTCGGAGACAGTGTTAAGATCAAAGTCGAGAAGGTCATGAGACGGTTTGCGATCGCAGCTGTAGAAGACTGATTTGAGACGTTTTGGTTCCGGGTGCGCATCTCGTGTCGCTGGACATTCCTGTTCAGTGATGCGGTGACCGCACCCGGAACGCTTTTTTTTGTGGTGCGTTTGCGCGTAACGTTGGTCACTGTTTTTGTAAATTTGGTTTTCAGACCATTTGTGGACATTGTCTGAAAATCGGGGTGTTTCCCACCGATTTACTTGATGTGTGCTTCTCGTTCACATCATCAGTATTACTATCGCGATGATCGCGGCGACCGCAACAACGACAATTCCGATGATTGCGGTGGTCGCTTTCTTACACTCTGCCTGCGTTACCGATGCGATCGCTTCAGTATGTGTTTCATCCTCTGCCTGTGCGGTGATACCGAGCACCTTGATTATCCCGAATACCGTCACGATCATCACTATGATTATCGCGGCGATCGGTGAGAGAATAAGAGGTGGTAGCGATGATGGTTCTGTGTGGAATGCTGTTACTTTTTCCGGTGTTGGCGCGGTAGTCTCGACAGGGATTTCCTCTCTGGCTGGTGTTGTTGCAGCGGATGCTGCTGTCGGGGATATTGTAGGTGTCGGCGATGGCGTTGATGTATGGATAATACTGCCACCGCCATTACTGCGGTCACCACCCCCATCATCATTGGAATCGGTAGGCGTTGTTGTTGGTGGTGCCGATACTACGATTGTACAGCCCTCAACCGTATACGAAATCGGGTTGTGCTGGGGATAAGGAGTTGCATCCTTTAGCGTGTTCACGGTTATGCCGATCAATGAGCAGATATCGCTGACATCAGCAGTTTTATTAAACGTAACGTCAGCGAGGATGATGTGCCCGTTCAGTCCGGGGTTATTTGCCTGATACGCGGCGATGCCTGCCCACCCCTCATCTACGTGCTCAAGGTTTGAGCCGATGGCATCGAAATCCACACCTTCCACGTTTGTGACATTCATAGCCGATCTATCGTATGTGAGATTTATATGGCACGAACCGACGTTCATACCATTTTCAATTATGATTTGCTCATTAACCAGATCGCATGACGCAGGAATTGTGAATAATACGATGATTGAGATGAGTTTTATCAACTGTTTTATTCTTTTCATGTACATCCCCTGTGAGCGCAATCAAAATAGATTGCAAATTTCATGAATATCAAGACAGTTCGTCATACTTCTGTTATTATAAGTAACAAGTATTCATTATACTTAAACATTCCGTTTCAATTATTTATATTCATATTAAAATATTTTATTGATGCAAAATACATAACACGCCTTGACGAAATAGGAGACTTCCATCTGCAAGCCAATAGGTATTATAAAAATAATAAAAGTAAGGTGATGTTAAACATCACCTCAGTTCCTCAAATCCGGTAATCCCAAGCACATGCTTTGCTATATACATGGAATCAGCGATATCGATCACCTTATCGTCATTGACATCTGCCGCTTCAGTGATTATCACCTCGAAACCGGCCTTGTCAAGTACGTGCTTTGCCAGATACATGGCATCATACATGTCCACAACACCGTCGCCATTGACATCGCCGTTTAACAACGCCGTATAGGTCCCGTTACTAACGACGTAAGGCATCTCATTGCCCTCTGGGGTCGCATCCTTAAATGTTGCCACGCTCAGGTTCAGCGAACAGTTGCCACTGCTGCCAACCGGCTCGAATGCGACATTGGCAAATGTGATCTGTCCGGAGAGTCCCGGATTATCGGTCTGGTATGTACCGATGCGGACCCATCCATCGCCTGCATGTTCAAGATTTGCAACGGTGACGTCCATATCTCCGCCGGTCACGCCAGTCACATTCACGATCGCCGGATCGTATGATAGCATTATGTCACATGCACCGACGTTCACCCCGTTTCCGATCTCGATCGGTATGGTCACGATGCCGCAGCCATCACCGATGCTGATCGTGGCAACGCTCATGTTCACCACCATGATCGATCTGGTATTGTCATAGACTATGGGGTTCACTCCGTCGTCCATCGTAACATTCACATGATATGTGCCATAAGCCACGATGTTGCCGTCGTCATCTGCGCCGTCCCATGTCTGGGGATCCGGGTCTGTTACAGCATCCGGACTGATGTATAATGATCTTACAACGCCAGTTGCATTCTCAATCAGGATTGTAGCGTCAACAGGTTCTGAGAACGCAACATCGATCTCGGTGTCGTCCATGAGTCCGTCGCCGTTCGGAGAGATCGTGGTGTTGGAGATCGTGTAAGTGACGAGGGATGGCGCGGGGTCGGCAGATGACTGGATCGTGAATGATCCATTGTCTACGATTGTTGGAATCGCGTTAAATGACCTATCGTACAATGTGACGACATCGAGGTTCAATGGCGTCGAATCTCCACTACTTCCAACTGCTGTAAACTCCACATTCGCAAAGACAATATCTCCGTTTGCACCGTCGGTATTCGATGCGGATATTTTGGTAAATCCGATGACGTTATTGTTATTGAATGCAGGAACCGTGGAGTCTGGGCTGCTTGTAACATCTGTGACATGTACCACCGATGGATCGTAAGTGATGTTTATCGTACCGGCGCCATAGTCTGTCATGTCATTGATCATAAGGGGGACAACAGCAGTGTCGCCCGGCTCAACCGTGGTATCTGCGATGGAGACCGATGTGATCGTGTCCAGCATAACCGTGATCGATCTGGTGTTGTCGTAGACCATCGGATTTACTCCGTCATCCATCGTGACGTTTACCTGATATGCACCGTCCGCCACGATGTTGCTGCTGTCATCGGTGCCGTCCCATATCTGTGGGTCTGGATCAGTTACGCCTGAATCGGTGTACAGTGTCTTTATGATGCCGGTCGCATTCTCGATCAGGATTGCAGCATCCACAGCCTCTGAGAACTCGACATCGATCTCGGTGACGTCTTCGACCCCATCTCCGTCCGGTGAGATTGTGGTGTTGGAGATCGTGTAAATGACGAGGGATGGTACTGGATCGGTCGGCTGTCCAAGTTCAAGTGTGAGGTTGAAATTGAAGAGACCACCACTATCCACCTCGTCAGCAGTTACAGTATGATCTGTGACCGTGAAGTTCGTTCCGTCTGTGACATTGAACCGTAGTACATCATTTGCACTCAGATCGCTACCCGATGTGAGTGAGATCTGGTAGTAGTTGCTGCCGCTACCCGTTTCACTCTGCCACTCTTCACAAGTGTTCAGATTGGTTATGTTAATCGTGGGGTTGTTGCACGGGGTGCCGTTTTCATAACAGACACATCCGTAGATGAAAAACGACGCTGGCGGTTCCACTGATCCGACTGTGATCGATCCATTGCTGATACTTCTTGGAACATTGAGGGGTGCGTTATCATACAGCGAAGAAACTACGAGACCTAGTGGACTTGAGCCGGTCCCAACCGCTGTAAACTCCACATTCGCAAAGACGACATCTCCGCTTGCCCCAGTGGGGTTTGATGCAGCTATCGATGTGTATCCGATGCTGTTATCCGTATATTTTACAGCAATTGTGGAATTCGGACTGCCTGCAACATTGGTGACGTGCATCACCTGATAATCATACCAGATCCGTATTGTACCGCTGCCATAGTCAGTTACGTCGTTGATCATGATCGGTAGGGTAACGGCGTCACCGGGTTCAGCAGTGGTGTTTGCGATGGATACTGTTGTGGCGGCTGCGTATGCGGTTGTTAGCAGCAATATGAATAACACAACAGAAAACATTTTTATTCTGACTTTCGTAACAATATTCTTGTCCATTGTTTTTCCTCCTTGTACTTGAGTGAACTGTGGTCTACGTAGTATCTCGTCTTAGAATCAGAGATAAGATCACCAACCCGATAACAGCGAAAATCGCCTCGAATCCGGGTGTCTTCTTTGAATTTGGTGTCGGTTTCACGGTTGGCGATGTGGTACCTGATGTGGTGTCAGTCCCCACATCAACCCCTTCATCGTTGTGTGATGTTGACTCAGAAGTCGACGCCAGATCGGCACCGTCTTTGGTAGATGGTGCTGGTGTAGGCGAGGGAGTTGGTGTCGATATGGATACTGAACCAGTGGTGCTTCCACCACTTGATGACGTTGATTGAGTGGTGGACGTTGGCGTAGGGGATGTTGACACATCTCCAGAGGTAAACAGTCCATTGTCGACAGTCGCGGTCGCATGAATCTCGTTGAACGATCTATCATATAATGTAATCACATCGATATTCAGTGGAGTTGAGCCAGTCCCAACTGCAGCAAACACCACATTCGCAAAGATAATATCCCCGTTTGCTCCGACAGCATTCGATGCGGATATTGCGGTAAATCCGGCGGCGTTGTTGTTATTGAACGCAGCAATCACAGAATCTGAACTGTCTGTAACATCCGTGACATGCACCACCGAGGGATCGTAAGTGATGTTTATCGTACCGGTGCCAAAGTCGGTCATATCGTTGACCCGTAGAGGCACGATAACGATATCTCCCAGGTCCACAGTGGTATCTGCGAGGGATACTGTTGTAGCTGCACAACACTGCACAGCGAGCGATACCAGTAAACATGCAGATAATACTTTTGTTAAGTTTATGTTGATTTGTTTCATGGCATTCTTCCAGTTCATTAACATCTATTAAACATTTCGGTGAAATCGTGTAATTGTTATAAATAAAAATAAAAATGGTATTCTTGCGAATACCATTTAGTTCGTCTTACGGAGCCGGGTAGCCTGGGATTGGATCGAGCGCGGCATACATTGCGATGTACAATGCATCAGCCATGTCCACGCCATTGTGGCTATCTGCTGGTACGGTACCGGCTGTGAATTCATCCGGCAGAGACCTCAATCCCACGGTGTACCTTGCTATCTGGTTGTAATCCCCAATGTCCGCTATGTTGTTTTGGGGGATCGTGACGCTTTCGGGATCGATGTCACCACGTCTCAGTACCTCGAGTGTGACGTAATTGGCGGTGTTCGAGTTGCCGTGTGTGTCCGTAGCATTCACGACAAGACAGTGGGTCATGTTGATGCCTGTGAGGTATTGCCCCTCATCGCGTGTTGCGTTGGTCACCACAGACCATGTTCCAGCCTGCTTGGTTCCGCTGACCAGAGTCATCGAGACAGCCTCGTATCCTACTGCGCCCCGGATCGGAGTCAGATCGATCGTGACTGTGTCGACCTCGGTGTCATCTGTGACCCAAACGCTCAGCGTTGATCTGTTCGTGCTCACCGGCAACTGAACCCTATCTCGTCCGTTGTCATTCAGTATGCGCGTTGGGCTTGCGGTCGGGGTTGTAACACCCGGTATATTCGACTCCTCGATGCAGATTTCGCAGCTATTGGTAACGTTCTCCAATAGGGTGAAGTTCCGGTCATAGAGTGTTTCGACTACGAGATTAAGGTAAGAACATCCGGTTGTTGGCCCCATGGGCTTGAACGTCACGTTTGCAAACGCCACATCGTTAGATATCCCGTCGGAATTGGACGCAGATATCGTATAATGTCCATCTGTTACCTTGTTCGAGATATGATTGCTGCTGTCACCCTTGTCGATCGAAACGATATCAACATACGTGGTATCGAAGTACAGGTGTATCGTACCCGATCCGTAATCTGCAATGCCCTGCAAGCTTATGTTCACGGTCGTCCGGTCTGACGGATCTGAGCCTATCGTTGCGGCGCATGGATCGATCGATACGACGACCTCACTCATCTTCTTGACCACAAGGAACGCGAGGTTTGCCTGCATTCCCGCGGTACCGGTGTCCTCGAATCCCACTGTGTTGCCGCTTGCAAGCAAGTCCGGCGTCGGCACATCGTAAGTCTCGACACTGATCTTGCTGTTTGGATAATCATCGGTCAACCATGCATCGGTCATAACGTTGATGCCATTGAAGAGCATGTTGGATCCAGTTGCCATTCCCTGATCAACAACCGTTATCAATTCTGTACTGTTAACGATTGCTAGTGGGACGTTGCCCGGGAATGCTACTGTCGCTGTCGCTTCAGTTGTGCTTGAGCAGTAAGCAGTCCTGCCACTGAGCAGGTCGCAGCCTTCCAGCCACCATAGCCCGATATGCTCTTCGCCGCCTTCATATACAACCACCAGTATTCCACCCAGTAGTATTGTTTTGTTCGTTGGGTCTATGTTCTCAACAGTCACAGTGTAGTCATTAGACGCATCACACACCAGCGAAGTTACATTGTATGCGTACTTCCCTTTCGGTGTATCCCAACCGTCGTATGCCTTCTGGTCGGTGTATATCGCATCCGGTGTTGTGAACGTTGCTGAGCCGCATGGACCATCGAAGTCCACACTCAGGTTTGCCAGGCACCCTGGTACAGGGTTGTAGAAGTAGTCGTACCATGTGATGTACAACCTTGCCTCTTTCACTGCTACACCTGATGGCAGATCGATGTTGTGAATCCTTGTGGTTGTATTTCCGGGTGCAAAGTAAGAGGGGTATCCTGTGCTAGCCTCTGTTTTGCTTCCGCTCACATTGTACACAAGACCGCCATAGAACTGATCGCCATCATACCCATTAAATAGCTCCAACGGATCACGGGGGTCGCAATCGAAGTTCTTGCTCTTGTATCCGTTGGCAGAGACTTCGGTGTTCAAAAGTAGCGTGTTGTTATCCTCATCCGTCTCAGTTACAGCACCATTGCAGTCAACGGTCGCATTCACCGTGGCTGGGATGCCTATAGCAGGATGTTCTCCACTGAGCCCCGGATAATCACTGCAACTCGGCGTCCAATAGACGCAGACTGTCGTGCTTGTGCCTGCTGCCAGACCGCTAACGGTTGTGGAACCTATGTAGACACCGTTGGCATCATCATTGAAACAGACATCAAAATTGCCCGTAATATCACCGGGTCCGGCGTTGTACACGGTTGCGCATATCTCGTTGCTCTGATTTACGAAGATTTCATCGCCTCCCGTGTTACAACTCGGATTCACTTCTATGTCCGTCAAGTTCAGGTCAACCTCGACTGATGGTGTGCCGCACTCAACAGTGCCATTTTCGAGGGTGGTTTTGCCGGGAATCAGATATAGGTTGTCGTTAGTCGCGTTTAATATCTGTAACGGACACTGGGTGCAATCTTCACCACAACTGAAGTTCAGGGGACTTATGCAGTAACAATCAGGTGGTGAACTGCAATTGCAGTGAATTGTGAGG
>CBDAFH010000079.1:0-7899 GCA_965195165.1 uncultured ANME-2 cluster archaeon
GCAAGGATCTTTTCAGCGATGGTCATTCCCATGACTCTGGTGTTGGCGGCAATTGGATAAAAAGATGCGTGCGGGTGGCGCTGGGTGTGGTGTGGGGGTCTGATGCGAAGAGTTATATAGTGTGTACGTTGATTCAAAGTACAATGTACGTAAGAAGTGCATCACGGACAGAACAAGGACGTGACTGAAATGACAACAAACAAACAACAAACAAACAAAAGGATATATATAAATGAATCCAACAAAGACACACACAGATTTGCTCAAACTGAAAGAGCAAGTAAACGAACTCGTTTACAACGAGAGATATGTCATCCAATGGCAGCACATGCGGTCACGCCACCACTCGAATGTCACCGAGAATGAAATAACCCAGGGACTTTTACGTGGATCTTACAAACCAGATGATCGGGGAATAGATGGACGATATCATTCATGGTCTCGATTGACGTATCCACCAAGGTTGATCCACATCGTATTCGAAGTTCAGAAGGCCGATGCCGGCAGTTTCGTGAGGATAATCACAGCATTCGATGAAGACTGATACAAAAGAACACAAACATGAACACAAAAAAAGAAGATACACCTCCGATGGATGATATTCCAACCATAACTCCTGAGATGGCGGAGGAAACAAAAATAGAGATCGCGAAGAGGCGTGCAGGCAGACGCGGGTCACCACTGAAGGATATCACAGATGCGACATGCCCGGTATGCAGATTACACACAGTCAGTTTTGTAGATGACCTCGTATTTGAGGTTGTGCTGGCTGGCGAGCGGATCGTGGTCCCGAATCTGACCGGGCTCCGGTGCTCGAACTGCGGAGATTTCGCATTCGATGCGGATTCATCGAAGATAATCGATCGATACACCAAAAACAAGCCAGCCGGAGGATACGAATGCAGCATATCCATAGTCGGCGCAGGAAAACTTGGGATGTATATCCCAAAGGATGTACTCAGAGTCATGGGGCTCACGAAAAAAGGTAAAGCGATTGTGACGCCGCTTTCGAGGCAGAAGATGATCGTGGAATTGTGTTCGGAGTGATCTCCTTGTGAACATGCCAGCATCGCCGCACCAAAAGAAGATATACCCCGCACGAACCGCCCCATCACTCGATCGCATACTCAAAAACGACCAGCGATATCAGGAAGAAGACGATATCGTACACACAAAGAAGCCTGATTTGGGGGATCACGCTTGTACCTGTGAGCACATTGGCAGTCGCAGGCACCAGCACCAGGATCAGAGGAAATAGCACCGAAAAGAGTAGAACAGGGATCAGGATCTCTCTTGTCTGTGCGTTTAAGGTCAGTGCCGATACGAGCGTGCCGACCGCGAGAAACCCGATCGTACCGAGCAGTATGACAAGTGCCAGCCAGAGTATATTTTGTATTGTATAATCAAACAGAATCATAAATATCGGTATGGTGATTGCCTCTATGATCAACATCAGCACGAGACTGGAGAGCATCTTGCCGACATAGATGGCGCTGCGATCGACCGGGCAGAGTTTCAGACCCTCGATGCAGTTCTCCTCCTGCTCAAGAGCGAACGATCTGGACAGTCCCAACATGCCTGCAAACATAAACGTAATCCAGAGCATGCCCGGAGCCAGTTCTGTGATCCGGTCGTAGCTGCCGCGCAAACCCACAAATGAAAAACTGAAGATCAATAGGATAAGGAATGCAAACATGAGCATCGAGTTTAGCATCTGCTTGGTTCTAAACTCGGCGGTAAGGTCTTTTTTTGCGATTGCGATGCACCGCTCCATATCGCTTACTTGGTTTGACGGCACATAAACATGATTGCATCGACCATGTCCTTAAACGTGAACTTCTCTGGCATCACGTCCACACTGACACCATAGCCGGAAAGGACATCTGCGGTGGGATCTCCGATCGCTGCAACGACCCTCTCGCATAGCACGTCCACGATTCCGGACTCTGCGCCCATCGACCGTGCGACCGTCATGAAGTTGTGGACGGTCATCGCACTGGTGAATGCGAAGACATCGATCTTCCCGTTAAGCGCGTCCTCGATCATCCGCTGCTGCCTACCGTCATCCGGAAGCACCAGCCTGTACACCGCGGTCTCGTGCACCTCAACCCCGTCCCCGGAACCTCCCAGTTCTGTGATCAGTGCGGGATCGCCGTGTGTACTCCGCACCACTTCCACAGTCTTGCCGTCAGTGCCGCGCAACATCTCAGCGATCCCTTTCGAACTGTACGAATCCGGCATCAGGGCGACGTTTATGCCTCGCGTCTCAAGCGCTCTCTTCGTCTTTGATCCGATGGCAACAACAGCTGCCTGGTTAAGCGCCTGAACGAATCGCCCGGGGTCACCGATCTTCGCAAGCGTGAATGCGATTCCGTTTGCGCTTGTGAATATCACGATATCCGATTCACAGGCGAGCACGCGCTCTACAAACCCATCGAAATTGCTGTCGCGATTGTCCCGAAGTTCGATCATCGGTGCCGCTATCACGTCAAAGCCATGAGAACGCAGAAGCGCGACCGAGGAATCGAGATGCATATCAGGGCGCATGATTGCGATGACCGGTTTTTCCATGATGGTTGTTTGGCAGGGTGGTAAAAATATGTTGTGGTTTGTCCGGTTTTTCGAAACAGCGCACACATCTGCCGCTGCGCTTCCGGTTGGGTCACGCAAATTTAAGCTAAACCCTTCATTATGGCTGCCGGCATGGGCGGCAGCGATCAATAGTTCCTAGAAGAACTCCGCGCGGTGAGCGTGAAGACGCTGACCTTCTCAGGATTGCGGCTCTCCTTACAGGTGTATGGGGTGTGATAGATGCTCGATGAGAGCCCGGCAAGAAAACCACGGATAAAATTGCAGTTGTCCTCGTCCGCATCCAGTTCGAAGACATTGTGCAGCGTAACAACAAATCCATCGTTCCTGACGAGATCCATCTTTGTGAACCAGTCGGAAAACATCATGCTGCCCAGGATATTCTTAAAGATTGCATCAGGATCAAGGTCTTTTGGTATACTCATGCGCGCATGGTACCGCTCGGCGAGCTGCTTACCGAAATTATATAAAATACCCGCGCTCCCTTTGCCGATCACATCGACAAGCGAGTTCATCAGCAACACCAGATCACCAGCCCTCGGGTATATCGGTATGTTCATATCCTCGTCCAGTTCCATACCTTCTGTCTTCATCCTATAACCTCATAACCTTTTTGACCTTTTCAGCGGCGTGTTGCAGTTCAATCATAACCAGCCCGACATTGGCGCCTGGGTCGAGCAGCGCTAACAGCGAAGCATTGCCCAGATTGAAGACCGTAACGATCCCTTCATCGGTATAAATCACGATACGATCGGATGGGGGTAAGCTGAGATTGTGGACGGATTTGTTTGCCAGCCCGACTATCGATGCGCTGATCGCATGGGCGATCGGGGTATCATAAGAGTGATCACGAAATCGGTCTGCTATCTTAAGACCGTCTGCAGATGATATGACAATCCCGCGTATGCAATCGACGCGAGCGGTCATATCCGCGAGGAGCACGTTTAATTGATCGATCGTTGTCTGAGACATGACTACACCGTTCGGAATTCCTGCATAATGGGCATTGTTTTTGGATGTACGTTCCAATTATAGTATGGTTTGTGCCCTGTGTATGTAAAGATGTCGGTTGCGCGAACATCTCAAAAAATGACATCAGTAGGAAATACAACCACAGAGGACAGAGGATCGATTTAAAAACTCCGTGCTCTCTGTGGCGGTCATATAGAGTTCTAAATTACACGTGAGGGTAGTAAATTCCCTGCTTTAACAGGTCACGCCATTCCGCCGCCGCCGATCGCACTGCGCAACTGCTCCTGCAACTGCTGGAACCGTTTCTGGATGCGTTCTTCCTGCTTCTCGAGCGTGCGTACCCGAAGTTCCATCGTGTCCTTCTTCTCGGCAAGTTCTGTTGAAACAGAATCGCGCTCGCCCTTGATCAGGAGTTGCCCGACATTCTTGTAGATCACTGCGTCATCCTCGAGTTTCGAAAGTTCTTCTATCGCCATCTCGGTCTCGTTGAGCGCTGATGTCACCTGCGCCTTCTGTGATGCGAGCGCCTGCGCCTGCTGCTGAACTTGCTGAAGTTGCGCAAGTTGATGCTGTACTTGTGGTGGTATCTCAGTAGTCATATTATCACTTTTTTATCGCATTAACAAATTCGGTAATCGTTCTCTGTATCTCTGACGTCTCTTCGACCGCGGTGCCTGTCACGATGATATCCGCGCCAGCTTCTGCTGCGGCTCTTGCGGACTGCGCGCTTCCAATCCCGCCTCCGACCACGAGTGTCTCGCAGCCTGTCCTCTTAACAGCACGGATCATCTCCGGCGGTACAGGGTCGGACGCACCGGAACCCGCCTCCAGGTAGGTGTATCTCATGCCGAGAAACTTTCCTGCAAGCGAGTACGCCACTGCAAGTTCCGGCTTCTCTCTCGGGATCAGTTTCGCATCCCCGACCCATCCGGCTGTGCCGCCCGGCTCTACGATGATGTATGCCATCGGGATCGGCTCGATGCCATAATCCAAGACGGCTTTTGCTCCAATCATCTGGTTGGTGATCAGATAACCAACATCCCTCGAATTTAATAGACTCATAAAGAATATGGAGTCTGCATATCTGCTTATTCCGGATGCGCTTGCCGGAAACAGAATGGTCGGGAGATCGGTCACCTCCTTGATCGCACGCAGTGTCTCATCGAGGACGTCACCGGATCCGCCGACCGATCCGCCGATCATGATCGCGCTGCTGCCGGCTTTTGCTGCCGCCTCTGCGATCTCGGATGCCGCTGAAGGGGATCCTGCATCCGGATCGATCAGGGTGAGGTGCGCCGCACCATCCCGTTTTATAACGTCATCGAGATACTGCTCTGTGCTCATCCTCTACTTTCCTTCGACTTCATGCGCAGATGTTTGTAGCCGCATTTCCGGCATCTGGTCGCCCGGATCGGATTGCGTGCGTTGCATTTCATACATATCTTCTTACGCAGCAGTTTGTTTTCTGCTTCTTCAAATCGTGCCATTTTCTTGATCCTCTACATACCGTTATAGGGTGCTTTATATTAATGTTGTCGTGTGGGTGCATTGCAGGCATATCGGTCATAAGCGTGCAAGCAAGAATCCTATCGAACATAACAACAAGTATTACCAAACCCGATATATTGACCCCACCCCAAAACATGCCACCATATTCATCCCAGTTTCGCAGCCTCGCCGCGAACCAGTCTCCGAAACCGCTTGTGCGCCTTCACGACATCTGCGATCTTATCCGCATCCGCACTGCCGAGGCAATCGACCCGCGGATCCTCCCGATATTCCTGCTCCATCATGCGTGCCAGTTCGATTGCATCATCGCCGCGTGCATGCGCCAGCGCAAACTCCCACAAGAGCCCGATATCGGTTCCCGAGAGCGCGATGTTCGCATACGGGACTGCGTACTCGTTGCCATTAAAAACGATCGCAACCCCCCCCGCATCCCGCACACGCCCGAGCATCGCAAAGTCGGTGATCGAATCCCCTACAACGACCACGTCACCGGGCGTCATGCCGTGGCTGGCCGCGATCTCCTTCATCGCCTGGACCTTGCGTGCGCCTCCGACCACCCGCACCATTGAAAAGATATCACCAAGTGCGGTCTCTTTCAGTTCACCAAAGTAGAAATCATCCAATCTCTGAAACACTACCTCTTCGTCACCGTTGCTGAGAATCTCGTCCTCGATGCCGCGTATGCAAGCGATATCATCATCTGTGAGTCTCCCGCGTAGATCCTCAAGGTCGAGGCGCGTACATGCGATATGATCCCTGGAAACGCCAAGCGCCGCACCGATCTGGTAGGCGTGCTGCTCATAACTCGTCGAGATGATGTGCACACCCCAGCCATCTCCTTTCA
Organism: uncultured ANME-2 cluster archaeon; assembly: GCA_965195165.1. Taxonomy (GTDB): domain Archaea; phylum Halobacteriota; class Methanosarcinia; order Methanosarcinales; family Methanogasteraceae; genus Methanogaster_A. The sequence goes on from CBDAFH010000079.1 coordinate 5,915, forward strand.
ATCTCGCAATCAAGTCCTTTGCGCCAGATACGATCCTTGCACGGGAGGAGATTTCTATGATATCCTCTTCCCTGATTCCGTGCACAAGCAGGAACGGGACGATGAGCGCAAGTGTATCACCTGGCTCGTAATTTTCGCGGCCCGCAAGCGCCAGTCCGTCGTCGTATCGGCTCAACGTCTCGAATATCGCATCCCCGTTCTCGATTAAGGAGGTTACCTCGTAGGCATTGTCCTGCGGCGATAGCGGACCTTCCAGATCAAAGCATATAACGTTCATAATCCCGATAACGCATCAAAGCCGGTTCGACGCTCTCTTAAAATCTCCACAGATGCTATCGACATCCCCTTCGATATAGTTGCTCCATACCGCATCATCCGAATCCGGCAATTGTGATGATGTAACTATGAATTTTCTGCATATTTCTCGAATCGAATCGCTGACATCATTCTCAAAATCCTTCTCGTTTTTTGCTACCAAACTGTGAATTTCGCGAGATGTCTCGATCAGATCGCCCCTGATATTAATACTTGGGAGTGTATGGCATTTAAGAAGTTCCCAATCCGAACAAAATCCTTCGATTAGACTTTTCAAAGACTCGTGGTTCTCTATCCGTATGCATCCCCCTCCCTTCCAATTTTCATACGGTGTGAGTATGAGGTTTTTCAGGATGTTAGAGAATGCCCCTAACACTACACCTGATATAAATAATAATAATCCAAAAAATAAATCCGGAACTTCCAATTGGTTTATCTCCTTTGTGCGGATTATTGCCTCATTTCACTACGACCGTATTCAAACCGCGTTTTCTTCCTTAATTATTTTATATCCTTTGAGTTTGAGTTCTATCTGTTTACTGAGGGGAATACCAGTCGTTGTTCTGATCTCTTCCATCTTCTTTGCGTCTTCTTCATCCAGTTGGATACAAATCTGTCGTTTTCCCATGTAATCGCCTCAATTGATTACCATTGACTTCATTGTACTTAAGGTTTTTCATTGAGATAAATTAGATTCATGTAGATCGTAGAAATTGCCCAACATCAATGCCCGCCCACAAGCACCGCGAGAATGCCGCCGATGCGGCCCAAGATGCTGCAAGTGCCCCTGCCCTGCTTCGCTCATGCCGTTTTTTTGTCGCGTAATTTTATCAGCGCGAATACGCAGTAATTCAGGATATCCCGGTATTCGGACTCAATACCTTCGGAAACCTTTGGAGATCCTTCTGACTCCTCAATGCTGCGTATTCTGTATGCTTTAACGAGTATCTGGTCTGTTATTGACGGCAGTCGCATCTCTCTCCACGAATCCCCATAATCCGCATTCTTTGCAACCATCAGTCCCCTGACCTCCTTTAAGATCGCATCGTATTCCTCGATCGTATTCTTTTCCTGTGACATGTCAGCACCTATTTTATCCTGTTTACAACCGCAACCTTCTGACGATCTCGGGATTCTCCATCATCTCGCGTATTCTTCCAAGGATGACCAGTGATATCAGGACCATGAATGCGTGTTTGGTCCCTGATTCGTCGGATGCATCATCGAAAACGCTTTTTGACACCTTCCACAGCCCGGATACCGGTATGATCATCAGTTCACCCATTTTCCCTGTGATCGCGCTGTCTACGGCCCACAGTTCCTCTTCCAGGTTCAGCGAATCTACAAACCCTGTCGGGTCGCTGATCAGGGCATCCAAGTGGTCTGAATATTCCCCGGCTCCTGCCGCGAACCCGGCATCGTCAAACGCGCCCATGTTCTTTGAGATGCAGATGTCGATAAATCTACTGTTCCCTATCAAATCCGCAATATATTTACAGGTCATCTCGCCGGCATCGATCATCTCATCAATCATCTCGCTGTCCGCACCCTTTGCGTGTCCGACCATATCGGCAACTGTGGTGCAGATGCTCAGGAGATAGTGCGGGATGCAGAGATCGCATCCTGCCGGGAGGCTGCTTATCGATTGGTTCACCAGATGTTTCAGTTCA
>CBDAFH010000080.1:0-6873 GCA_965195165.1 uncultured ANME-2 cluster archaeon
AGATCCCGCCAATCGGCATCGGCATAATGGCGGTCAGCAATCGCTTGAGCCAGCTCATCGTCCGCCCGCATCCCCTCGTCATTCAGCAGCGGACAATCGACGTAGTAGATAGGAAGAACAAGATCGTCGCGTTTCAGTTCCTTCTCACGCTCAAGAAACCGCTGCAATTCATCGCGGCAAGCCGGACTTTTGAAGAAACTCGGAGTGACAATCGGAATTAAGAATGTGACCTCATCGAGTGACCCCTCGATTCGCTTCTTCCAGTTCTGCCCCCAGCGGATGTCTTTGCGGTCCTGAAAGATCAGAAACTCTTCTCCGATCTGCACACGAACTTCGTCGCTCAGACGTTCGCGAAACTCTGTCAGACGCCCATACTTATCATCCGAGTGGACGTAGCTCATGAACGCTGCCGGTTTTGGTTTTTGCCTCTTCATCCACAAGCCACCCCCTCGTCCCTTCACCGCGTGATCACGACGATCGTGCCGCCCGCCTCGAGCACATCCACAGCCCGCCCGCCAAGAACGACCTCACGCTCGATCGCAACAGCGTCTGCAGGAATCTCGAAGACATCTGCGCCGATCTCAACTTTTACCGTTCCGCTTGCCGCCTGCTCCGCAATTACGCCCGGATCGATCCCTGATAGCGCTCCGATTATCTTTCCAGCCTCTTTCCGGAAGATCGGTCCGAGTACCTTCATATCCGGCTTGACTCCGACTGCACGGTGCTCGAAATCCGGTGTCCCGGCAATCACGCTCACAGGTGTATTTGCAGCGCCAGCGATAACGGCTCTGCCGTCGACGATTGCATCAACGCCTCCGGCGTCGACACTTGTGTCCCCGGAAGAGCCGGATGCCGCATCCGCATAGATCTCGATGCCCTCCAATTGCGCATTCAGTGCTATCCCGTGCTCTGATTTGTATCTCCGGATCGCATGAGCGATATCCTTGATCCTCTCGCCTTCCCGCTCGATAGCGGGATCGATCATGGATGCATCTGCGAGGGGCCATGCATCTGCATGTACGCTGCCTAATGTTGGGAGGTGTGAGTAGACTTCCTCGGAAAAGAACGGTATGGTCGGGGCAAGGAGCCGTGTCAGCGTCTCGATTACAGTCCCAAGCGTGTACCGTGCCGCCTGCTGCTCGGGAGAGGGCTCGCCGTAGAGCCGGTACTTGGCAAGTTCGATGTAATGATCTGCAAGATTGTCCCATGCAAACGATTTCACCATCTTAAGTGCGGTATCGAACTGGTATCGATCCATCGCAGCGGTAACGTCTATAATAAGCGTGTTTAATCTGCTCAAGATCCATCGATCGACAATCGTGAGCGAATCCTTATCGACCACCCCGAGATCTTTGATATGTGGGAGCGCAAACCTGACGATGCTCCACATCTTCTGCTGGAAGCGAGATGCTGCAACGACATCCTTCCACCGGAACATGATATCAGACCCTGTGGAGCCCCCGATCGCTGCCCACTGCCTGAATGCGTCAGCGCCGTACTGCACGGTCACTTCCTCGGGCGCAATGATGTTATTTAGAGATTTGCTCATCTTATGCCCGTCTTCCCCTGAGACCATCCCGTTTATCAGGATGCTGTCCCATGGGCGCTTTCCAGTGAGCGCCTGCGTCCGGAGGATCGTGTAAAACGCCCACGTACGGATGATGTCGTGTCCCTGCGGTCTAAGTTGCGCAGGCACCCTTGGTTCCATCCCAAAGACCCATCCCGAGACCGCCATCGCTGAAAGCGACGAGTCCATCCACGTATCGAGCACGTCTGCCTCAGGTACGAACTCCTCTGAACCGCACTCGCAGGCTTCGGGGGGCTTTGATTCGGTCGGATCGAGTGGCAGCCACTCTTCTTTCGCCACAATCGTCTTCCCGCATCCTTTGCAGTACCAGACCGGAATCGGGGTTGCAAAGAGCCGCTGCCTTGATATGCACCAGTCCCATTCCATGCTCTTTGTCCAGTTCTCGAGCCGTATCAACATGTGTGATGGCACCCACTCGATCTCGTCAGCGGTGCGCAGGATCGCGTCCTGATCGACCCGGACATACCACTGCTTCTCCGAGAGTATCTCGATAGGTGTTCCGCACCGCCAGCAAGCTCCGACGCTCTGATCAAGAGGCTCCTGTTTGTACAGCAGCCCGGCTGATTCGAGATCCGATATGATCGCTTTCCTACAGTCGCCAAGACTCATTCCCTCGTACTTGCCTGCAACACCGGTCATCTTTCCGTCGCGGTCGATCGCCATGCGGAGCGGGAGCTTGTGCTCGATCCACCACCTAACATCCTGCTTATCTCCAAAAGTGCAGATCATGACGACACCTGTCCCGAACTCCGGATCGACCTCGGAATCAGCGATCACAGGGACGTCGTAACCGAAGAGCGGTACGCTGACCGTACCTCCGATGAATCCCCCGAACCGCGCGTCATCAGGATGCACGGCAACCGCAACGCACGCCGGCAGTAACTCGGGTCTGGTGGTCGCAATCTCCATCGCCTGCTCCCCCTCCCCAACCCCAAAGTAAAGGTAGTGGAAGTGCGTCTTGCGGTCCTCGTACTCGACCTCTGCGAATGCGATCGCTGTTCCGCATCTCGGACACCAGTTCACAGGACCCTCGCGCTGGTATATCCGCTCGTCCGCATACATCCGCACGAACGACTTCTGGGTCATGCTGTAATATCTCGGATCCATCGTCACGTACTCACAGTCCCAGTCGATGGAAAAACCGAGCCGGTTCATGGTATCCTTCATTTTTTTTATGTTTTTCGAGGTTAACTCCCTGCAAAGGTCTCGAAACTCGGATCTGGGGATCTGGTGCCTTGTGATCCCGTGCGTCTCTTCCACCTTGACCTCGGTAGGCAAGCCATGGCAGTCCCACCCTTGAGGGAACATCACGTTATAGCCACACATTCTCTTGTATCTTGCCACAAAATCGATGTAACACCAGTTTAGTGAATTTCCGATGTGAAGATTACCTGTGGGATACGGAGGCGGAGTATCGATGATGTACTGCGGTTTCTCTGATTCCCAGTCGAACCGGTATATATCGTCATAAGTCTTCGACCGCCATTTCTCTTCCACTGCCTGGTGGTCATATTCCTTTGGAAGTGTGTCCTGCATAGTCCTCTCCTGCATTTTTAAAACGATGATTGATAAAACTTTCTCGATCTGTGGTGTTGTGTACCCCGGGGACTCTCGCGAGGCGGCAGAGCTTGGATATTCGAGGGGGTGGTTTCGTTCTCGTCCAGCCGTGAGAGGAACTCCCTACTTCTGCATCCCCCCAAAACACGCGCCAGCGCCAAGCGAGATCACCTGCCCGTGAACCCGGTCCCCCTCGATTGTCAGTTCTATGACGCTTTTGTCAGCAAGTCTCGGCACGGTCGGGCTTCCCGGGCACATAATCAAGACGTCTGCCTGCTCGATAAACGGGGTGTGTATGTGCCCGACGATCAGGACATCGCAATCAAGTTCCTTTGCAAGATACCCGAGCCCGCACGAGCCGTTTGTGGATAACTGCCCCTCATGAACCACCCCGATCCTGACTTCTTCCGCATCAAATACGGCTCGCTCCGGCAGACGCTTCCTAAGTTCTGCGCAGTCCGAATTGCCATGAACTGCTACGATCTTGTTGATGCCCGACAGATATTCGTAGCACGCAACCGTTGTGAAATCTCCTGCATGTACGATCAGGTCTGCGCTTCCGAGCAGCGGGATTAGGGCATCTGGCAGCTTGTGGTCGTGCGTATCCGAGATTACGATGATGCGGGTCATTGATATATCATATTGCAATCGATATTCTTAAGTCGATTCCGCAAAAGAATCGCCACACACATACAGACCGAACAAGAGGGATTCGCATTACAGACACCACCGACACCATCAGATTCCTGGATACCACGCTGCGCGACGGCGAGCAGACCCCTGGCGTATCGCTAACGCCTGATGAAAAGGTATTGATCGCACGGAGACTCGACGCCCTGGGCGTAGACGTGATCGAGGCAGGAAGTGCGATCACATCAGAGGGCGAGCGGGATAGCATCCGGGCAGTCGTTCGCGAGAATCTGGATGCCGAGATCTGTAGTTACTGCCGGATCCGTGAGATCGATGTCGAAAAAGCCATCGAATGCGATGTGGACTCGATACATCTCGTTGTCCCAGTCTCAGATCTTCATATCGAAAAAAAACTGAAGAAAGACCGTGAAACCGTGAGAAACGATGCGATCCATACTTGCGAGTTTGCAAAGGATCACGGGCTCGTAGTCGAACTCAGTGGCGAGGATGCCTCACGGGCTGATCTCGATTTCTTAAAGTCGCTCTACGCTGATGGCATCGAGGCTGGTGCGGATCGGCTCTGCTTCTGTGATACCGTTGGAATCCTCACGCCTGAGCGCACCACCCGGATATTTAAGGATTTAAGCGATCTTGGTGCTCCTGTAAGCATTCACTGCCACGATGACTTCGGGCTTGCGACATCGAACACGGTGGCTGCGATCCTTGCGGGTGCAGCGCAGGCGCACGTAACCATAAACGGCATCGGCGAGCGTGCCGGGAACACTCCGCTTGAGGAAGTGGCGATGGTACTTCTGTCGCTCTACCACAGGGAGACGAGGATCAACTACAAGGAACTCTACACCACATCTCGCCTCGTCAGCAGACTTACGGGCGTTCCTGTCGCTCCGAACAAGTCAATAATCGGCGGGAATGCGTTTACGCATGAGGCAGGCATCCATGTGCACGGACTCCTTGCAGACCCGTTCACATACCAGCCGATCTCTCCGGAAATCGTCGGCAGAGAGCAGAGAATCGTTCTTGGAAAGCATACCGGCAGGGCATCGATCGATGCATCACTTCGCGAACTCGGGATTGCAGCGAGTGATGCGCAATTGGGTGACATATTCACGCGTGTAAAGGAACTCGGGGACAAGGGACTGCGGGTAACCGATGCCGACCTGCAGGCGATCACAGAGACCGTGCTCGGGATCTACAAGGAGGCGAAGGTGAAACTCGAGGAACTGACTGTAGTCTCAGGAAACCGGGTCACGCCGACCGCATCCATCAAACTGACAGTGGACGGCAATCACGTCGTCGAGGCTGGCGTCGGAACTGGTCCTGTGGACGCTGCTATCGATGCGCTCAAGAAGGCTATTAGCGAACTGCAGGACATAGAGCTTGAGGAGTACCACGTCGATTCGATCACCGGCGGCACCGATGCCCTTGTGGAGGTGTTTGTCACGATGCGCTCTGACAAAAAAGTGGTCACGGCAAAGGGTGCCAGAACCGACATCATCATGGCGTCTGTAGAGGCAGTGCTTGAGGGGATCAACCGACTGATGGAGTGATCTCGGCATCACAAATCCTGCACGGTATGCCCAGCGGATACGGTAGTCACAATTTGATAGTCCCGCCCGCGCCTTTTAGTCATCAGGCGCCCCCATCAGAGGGGGGGGGCGCTCTGACATGGATTTCAATCCGGTATGAGCCCTTCCCCGTTGAATACCTTCGTCGCCTCTGAAAGCGTGAGATCCTCCGGCGGGACGATCAGGTCGGATTCTACGATGACATCCGTGTCAAGTGGCTTTCCGTTCTCCCGTATCAGCGATATGAAATTCCTGAGCACATCCCGAAACCTTGTTTCATCTCCGGATTCGATCAATCCAACGATCTCGTTGTCGAGTTCATTCAACTCATCCAGCAGGGAATCGCTCACCTCATACTGACCCTCAGTAACGACTCTTATGATCATTTTTCCATCTCCGCTTTCAGTTTTGCAAGTTCATCGTCCACGCCTGTCGTGGTCTTCATCTTCCGAAGTTCCCGTTCGATCTCGTCCTCTCCCCCGATCTCGTCGAGAGCCCCGAGTTCGACCATCTCATCGAGAGCCGCGGACTTCGCACGCATATTCTCGGTCTTCTCTTCCGCACGATCGATCGCAAACCCCACATCCGCCATCTCCTCAGAGATCCCGGTGACCGCCTCCTTCACCTTCACCTGCGCTTCAGCAGCGGTGTACTGTGCTTTTATCGTCTCCTTCTTCGTCCGAAACGCATTTACCTTTGCAGAAAGCTTCTTTTCGGTATTAATAAGTTTCTGCTGCTCTATCTCCTGCTCCTGTATCTGTACGGTTAGATTTTCGATCTCGATCACATTGTTAGCCTTCCGTTCGATCACGAGGCGTGCAAGATCGTCTCTGCCAGCATTAACTGCGTCCTTTGCCTGAGAATCGAGTTTCTGGATGTTCTGCTGGAGCTTTACTCTCTGGAGTTCAAGCCGTTTCTTTGCTGTGATAACGGTGGCTGTGCTGCGCTTCACCTGCTGAAGGAGTTCTAATTGTTTCTGATACGAGTAATCAAGCGTCTCTCTCGGATCCTCGTATCGATCAAGAAGTTTACTTGTCTTGGATTTTACAACAAGTTCCATCCGTTTGAATAAGCCCATAATTCCATAACAGAGATCGGATCATATAAAGATGTCGTCACAGGATTGCTTTTATAATTTTGTAGGCGATGTATATTAATATCACAATAATCATTGTCTTTGCTATGCTGACGAAGATGGACAGCAGAAAGCTGTAGATCAGCATAACCATAATTACAGCGAATATGATCCGGATGATGTCGCCGAGTTGTATACCGAAATTGTTTCGCATCAGAAAGATGGGGATTACAGCGGTTAAAAAGTTTTCTGACGCATCCTTAGCGGTTACGGTTCTGTTTTCATCAGTACCACATCACCACCAGCAGGATCGTGATGACTTTTGCAATCATGCTGGATGCATAATGGATCGCTGTGATCGTAACTCCGAACTTCCCGAATAGCGAAACATACATCGAAAAACTGTATTTCACATAGATCATCGTTATGACAACCAT
>CBDAFH010000081.1:0-18344 GCA_965195165.1 uncultured ANME-2 cluster archaeon
TCTATGATATATTCGCAAACGGCAGAACAGTGTACTTAGGCACGAGCGAGATGTCCGGGATTGCGGTTCAGGTCACGCCACAGATGAGTCCGGCTGCAAAGATCGTGGTATACATGATCAATCCAAACCGCGAGGTCTCTGCCGACGTTCTGCCGTTTAAGGTTCGTTTCGAGACGAGCGTCGATCTAACGAGCGAGTTTGGCAGCGATACCGTAGCGCCGGGAGATGCTGTGCGCGTGAACTTTGACGCGAGGGTGGGGTCGATGATCGGTGTTGCGATCGTTGACGAATCGGTCTATGCTCTGAGTGCCGGCAGGCTCAATCTCAAACAGGTCTTTGATGAACTGGAGAAGCGGTTTATGGAGCCGCAGATCGAGATTCATCCGGAGTACGGGGGCTATTATGAAAACAGATTGGTAGGAACGTACGATCTTCTGGACGATGCAGGAATGCAGGTGCTCGCATCGCCATCCTTCGAGATCCCGAAGACGCCGGTTCCGGAGGCGCGGAATATGTGGAAAGGTGTCGCAGGCGGGGATGTGGTTGCGATGGATATGATGGTCGAGGAAGCACAAGCGGAAGCGATGCCTACGCCGGCAGCCATGCCAACCGCGGCACTCTCAGGGGAAGCGGAAGCAGACGATGAACTCGCAACGGTTGCGCGTGTGCGCCAGTTCTTCCCTGAGACATGGCTCTGGATGCCGGACCTCCTCACTGACGACCAAGGACACGCACAGATCGATCTCACTGCGCCTGACAGCATCACGACGTGGCGACTTCACGCGGTCTCGACATCCGAGGACGGGATTGGGATAGCAGAGGGGCACCTCACAGTATTCCAGGAGTTCTTCCTCGAACCTGACCTGCCGTACTCTGTGACCCGCAGAGAGGTCTTCCCGGTCCGGGTGCAGGTCTATAACTATCTCGATACGCAGCAGGATGTCAAACTGACGCTCTCAACAGGTGACTGGTTCGAGATCATTGGCGGTGAGGTGGTAACCGTGCCGGTCGGCGCAAACAGCGTCGGAGACGCGAGTTTCACGATCACGCCGACCGAGATCGGCACCCACACAATCGAGATTGCGGCACAGACGAAAGCGACGGCTGATGCCGTGAGAAAGGAGATCATCGTCGAGGCAGAGGGGACAAGACAGGAGATCGTTGAGAACGGAAACCTGGATGCAGGTCTGGATGCAGGTACAGGCAGCATCACGCTCGATGCCGCGCTTCCTCCGGGAATCGTTGACGATTCCGGGGTTGTTCTGGTAAGTTTCACGCCAAGTATAGTTGCACAGACGATAAACGGTTTAGATGGCCTCCTCAACATGCCGTTTGGCTGCGGCGAGCAGAATATGATCATGTTTGCGCCAGACGTCGAGGTTCTGCGCTACCTCAAGGCGACCGACCAGACCAACCCCGAAGTTCAGGCGAAGGCAGAACTCTTCATCATAACCGGCTACCAGCGCCAGCTCACATTCAAGCACGACGACGGCTCGTTCTCAGCATTCGGCGAGGGTGGACGCGAGGGCGGCAGTCTCTGGCTCACTGCGTTTGTCCTCGACTCGTTTGCAGGCGCACGGGACGTGACGTCGATCGATGACTCGGTTCTCGCAGATGCTTCTGACTGGATCTGTGAGCACCAGAGCGATGATGGTTCATGGGAATCGGTCGGTTTCGTCTGCCATCAGGAGATGATCGGCGGAATGGAGGGGAGATACGCGCTCACCGGTTTCGTTGCGATCGCACTCGCTGATTATGGGGCTGCGGATCCGGCAGTCCTCGAGGAAGCGCAGGCGTACCTCGAAGCGAACCTTGAGGCGCAGACCGACCCATACCCGCTTGCGATCGCATCTGTCGCACTCCGCAAACTTGAAAGCCAGTATGCTGATGCTGCTCTTGAAAAACTGATCACTCTCAAGCGTGAGGATGAAAACGGCGTCTACTGGGGGCCAGACGCAGGTCTGGTCGGGGATCCCGACAGGGACCCCTATCCGTTCGAGTATGGTCATCCACCATCGAGCAGGAACGTCGAGATCACATCGTACGCGGCGCTTGCCTTGATCGATGCGAAGCATCCGCTTGCAAACGACGCTGTCAAGTGGATCTCGGCACAGAGAAACTCGCTTGGCGGATTCTCTTCGACGCAGGACACGGTTATGGCGCTTAAGGCGCTGATGACCGCGGCAGCCACCCAAGGTAGGGACATCGACGCCACAGTGACGGTGTCAGCCGACGGAAGCATCGTCAAGGAGATCGGGATCGATGCCGGGAACTTCGATGTGCTCCAGACCGCCCGAGTACCTGACGGCACAAAAGAGGTGGAACTTGTGCTTACCGGAACCGGAGAGGTCGGCTACCAGCTGGTAAAGCGGTTTAACGTGATCCTTCCGGAGATTTCGCCGGTTTCTGACCTGCAATTGAATGTCACGTACGATGCTACCAATGTTGCTGTCGATGATGTGATCACCGTTGAGACGCGGGTTACGTACACCGGAGCAGCGGATGCAACCGGCATGATGATCGTGGATGTTGCAGTGCCCACAGGTTTTACGCCGGTCGGGACGAGTCTTGATGCGCTCGTTTCGGACGGCACGATCACGCGATACGAGATCGCGGGCAGGAAAGTCATCGTCTACGTGCTCGACCTGCCGCGAGGGGTCGAACTCTCGTTTGAGATGAAGCTGCGGGCGCTCTTCCCGGTAAAGGCGATCGTGCCTGACAGCCGGGCTTACTCGTACTATGAGCCAGAGGTCTGCGCGGGCGCGAAGGGCGGGGAGATTGTGGTCGGTGTGTAGGTGTGGGGGGGAGTGGGGGTCACTTTCACTCTGCTCTTGGGGAATGGTTAAACCTATAGACGCCATAATAGTTCGAGTGCCAACAGACTATGATCTGTCTGGAATTGGAGGGAACTGATGGAAACCATGAACGATACACTCGTTCCAAATGTAATAGACGACAGCCCGAACAGAGAGCTAATGAACGATAAATATAGAATAGATTTTGCATTCTTCTTCCTTATAATACCTTTAATCTTGATATCTATTTATATTCTACTTTGGTTATTTCCTCAATTAGAGTATATTTTCGTTTTACAACTATCCAATCCCACAGTAACCAGCATCTATCTTTCTAACTATGCTCATGTTTCGTTTTGGCATCTTTTAAATAATTTAATCGGCTATTGCGTACTTATTTACCTAATCCTTGCATTCGAGATCGATAGAAAAAGATTTTACACTAACATGATTCTATTTTTTACAGCCCTGCCTCTACTTCGCTTTGCATCGATTGCTTATTGGACAAACATCCCAGCATCTATTGGATTTTCTTGTATTGTTTCTGGATTTCTCGGCTATCTTGCTTATTCAGTTTATAATTATATAAAAATGTACTGGAATATTCATTTAGATTACCGCTTACCGCTTTCGATACTGCTATTCAATCTTTTATTTATTACAAGTATTTATAAATGGATGCAGCAGTTTTTTGTTCTTCTTCTCCTGTTCTTATTTATGATTATTATGATTCGAGATAGTATAAAAAACTTATTTTATAAAATTTACAATATGCGTATATCACGGAAAACTAAAAAATTCAAAAATATCGTGATATTCCTTTTTACGATATGTTTCGTTCTTTTTGGATCGTTTTCGTTATTTCCAGTAAATATAGGTCGGACAAATATACTCTCTCATTACGTTGGCTATGGTTTCGGAGTTCTGGCTCCATTGTTGTTTACTGAACCTTTGTTAAAAATAATTGAGAAGTGGAAGTACATCGGTGGATAAACCCAATCGGAGACAAAACATGACCGACCAGATCGAAGAAATAAAAGATAAGATCGTAAAAGTGCTTAAAAAGCACGGCGTGAAGAGGGGGGGATTATTCGGTTCCATAGTGCGAGGAGAGATGAAAGAAGACAGTGACATCGACATACTGGTAGAGATTGAAAAGAATATCAGCCTACTAGACTTTATCGGAATTAAACTGGAGCTTGAAGATGGGCTTGGGAGAAAAGTAGACTTAGTAGAGTACTGCGCTATCAAGCCATCTATCAGGGATAAAATTCTCAAAGAGCAGGTGGTGATTCTGTGAAAAAGGATGTGCAGGTTTATATCGACGATGTACTGGAATGCATCGATAAGATAGAGGAGTACACAGAAGGAGTCGGTGAGGAAGAGTTCTATAAAAATACACAGATCCAGGACGCAGTTATAAGACGTCTTGAGATCGTAGGCGAGGCGATAAAGAATATACCAGTGGATTTCAGAGAACAGTATCCGGATATCCCGTGGAGAAAGATTGCAGGAATGCGGGATGTGCTTATACATGGATATGCTGGCGTGAATCTTTTGAGGGTGTGGCGGGTTGTAATAGATGATCTACCAGACCTCAAAGAGAAATTCCGAGAGATGGAGGGAAAAGAATGATGAAAGTAGGTTTAATGTCCGCTGCATCAAGCATCAAAGCAGATCTGTTGACTGAGAAATTCATAAGTCCATATGGTTGTCGTTTCTGGGAACATGGCTTCAAAGAAAAGTTCCACGAAGACAGAGAGTTTTTTGGAATTATGAAGAAGATGTGAGCTTGCAAATCCCTCCCTCACTACCCATCACAGTACTTAAGATGCAGCCGGCACATGGTTGGAGATGACACAGAGGCATCGGCATGAAGAAGCAACTCGTAGCAGTCATGGATTTCGGAGGGCAGTATAGCCACCTGATCGTGCGGAGATGCAGGAATCTCGGAGTATACGCCGAACTGATCCCGCACACCACATCCCCTGATGCGATCAAGGAGATGAATCCAGAAGCGATCATCCTGTCAGGAGGTCCTTCCAGTGTATATGCAGAGAATGCCCCGGTATGCGACCCTGAAATATTCAATCTCGGAATTCCCGTACTTGGAATATGCTACGGGGCACAACTGATCGTGCGCGCCATGGGCGGGGATGTCAAACAGACTGAGATGCGCGAATACGGCAAGACCGAACTTTTGATCGACGATACAGTAGACCTATTCCGTGGAATCGAGGAGAGCACGGTTGTCTGGATGTCGCATGGGGATCTGATTGAGAGTCTGCCAGCAGATTTCGAGATCATCGCACACACAGCCGGATCGCCTGCCGCAGCATTCAGGAAAGTCGGGGAAGGGCTGATCTATGGCATCCAGTTCCATCCCGAGGTGGTGCACACCGACAAGGGCGAGGAGATCCTCAGGAACTTCCTCTTTTCGATATGCAACTGTGATGCAACATGGAGCCCGGAATCATTCATCGACGGCGCGATTGCTGAGATCAGGGAGGCGGTAGGCGGCGGCAAGGTGATCTGCGGCTTGAGTGGCGGGATCGACTCTGCAACTGTTGCGGTTCTGATCCATCGCGCAATCCAGGACCGGCTGACCTGCATCTATGTCGATAACGGTCTCATGCGGAAACGCGAGACCGAAGAGATCGTGAGCACATTCAAAAAACATTTTAAGATCAATCTTGAAGTTGTTGATGCAAAAGATCGGTTCCTGGAGCGATTGCGGGGGATTTCGGATCCGGAGGAGAAGCGGAAGGTGATCGGCTATGAGTTCATCCGTGTCTTTGATGAGGCTGCGACGCGGATCCGGGATGTCGACTTTCTGGCGCAGGGCACCATCTATCCGGATCGGGTCGAGAGCGCGGCGACCTCGGATCTGGCATCCCGGATCAAGTCGCACCATAATGTCGGCGCGCTGCCTGAGGGGATGAAACTGCGGCTGATCGAGCCGATACAGGATCTCTACAAGGACGAGGTGCGTGCGGTCGCAAAGAAACTCGATCTTCCGGAGAACGTCGTCAAACGCCACCCGTTCCCAGGTCCTGGTCTTGCAGCAAGGATCATCGGGGAGGTGACTCTTGATAAACTGAGAATCTGCCGTGATGCTGGTGCGATCGTCGAAGAAGAACTTAGAACTGCTGGATTTTACGACAAGACATGGCAGGCGTTCGCGATGGTCGGCGACGATCTTGCGACAGGCGTTCTCGGGGATGAGCGGTCGTTCGGACATATTGTGATCATCCGTGCAGTCGAGTCTGTAGAGGCGATGACCGCTGATTTTGCAAAGCTTCCGTATGATCTGCTGGAGAAAATCAGCAGCAGGATCACAAACGAGATCAGCGGCGTGACGTGGGTTGCTTATGCGATCTCATCCAAGCCGCCGTCCACGATCGAGCCGTGCTGAATGCGCGGGATCGCGCCACTCGCGAAAGCATATATAGGACCGCGACTATCGGCAGCAGGGGCTGAGTGACGCGGTAGTCCCGCACCGCAGCACCCTCATATCGTAACAACCATCCCTGCCCCCTCTTTCCATGCCTGCACGAATCGAGCGGTCGAAACGCCGATGAACGCATCGACCAGACAGAGGTCGCAGCGGTCGATCACTGTAGCAAGATCCGCAAGGTCGCCGTGGTACACCGAGATATCTACATGCCCGGATGCTCCATCTCCATGCGCTGTTGCGACCAATCTCGGAGTACCCGTGTCAGCGATCAGCGGGAGTTTTGCAGGATCGGTATGAATCTCCGGTTCAGGATCGAGACCGAGAACCGATGCGTTCGCTTCGATGTTAAGAATCACATTCTTAACCGCAGGCAGGAACGCGTCGTTTAGTATCACCTCGCGCGCACCTGCGAGCACCGCGACAAGCCCGAGCGTGCCCGCGCCGCAGCAACCGTCCACAACGGTGCCTTCCAGCTTCCGCTGGTAGTATAATGATTCGAGCACCCCGATCTTGCCGGATTCGGCACGTGAGAACTCGATATGCGTGTCGGATTGGGTTTTGTAGATGCACAGTTCCCCGAATGCCGATGAGACGACATCTCCACGAACGTCGCAGCCAGCAAGCAGATTGTATGTGTGGGGCGTGTGGTCCGCATCCAGAATCCCGACCGGCTGACTTGGTTCCCCCTTTCGCTCGATCACACCCTTCACCTCAGAGACTTCGTTCACCAGCATCTCTGCGGCCCCCCTGTCGATTGCGTCCATGACAAGGATTAGTGTGTCCCTGCCAAGTCTCGGAGGAAACGGGACCGGATACCCGATCGTGATCATCGGGGTGCCGACATCGGAGAGCGATGCATCCTTGCCGCGCAAGCCCTCCCGCACTAGTATCCCGAGTACGTGCGCGATGACGATGTCGAGATGCCGCTTCCCGCAGTCCCGGCACCGCATGGCAGCATCATCGACGCTGCGGAAGGGCTGGTCGAGCTGGTGAAACGGTAACTGCTTGCTGATCAGGGGGTCTGGCGCGCATGACTGACATGCGGCATACATGGAAGATATTGACTCAAGCACCTCTTCAGCAGGGATGACGCAGCCGCTGCCCCCACATCTCGGGCAGATGATTACGGCACTCATGGCATCCTCCGCAGAACCGCCCTGCACGGCGCGCCGTCCGCACGAACGGTCTTGATCGGGAGGCAGGCCAGACTGTACCGCCCCGGCGGGGCAGACCGCAGATCAACATCCTCGAGAATCAGCGCGCCGGCGCCGAGCAGGATCCGGTGGACTGGAAAATCCATATCATCGTAACGTTCGACAGATATATAATCGATTCCCACCAGCGACACCCCTTTATCGACCAGCCATCGCGCGGCGTCAGGTTCGATGTAAACGAAGTTCTCATGGAACCGTTCGCGCGGCAGATCGCTGTTCCGCGTCTTGAAGAGAACCGCCTGCCCGGGCTTGACCGGATAGCCGTCCAGTTCAGACACTGTCACGGCCGCCTGCGATTCAATTTCGATCACGTCTGCATCGAGGAAGAACCGCTCAACCGGCACCTCGTCAAGCGATTCGCGCCCCTCAAAAAAGTGGAGCGGCGCATCGATATGTGTTCCGGAGTGGCTACTCATCACCAGTCTGGAGAGCGCGTATCCGGAGGCGCGCGTATGTGACGTCGAGAAATCCACATCATCCGGAAAACTGACCGTGTCCAGCCCAAGTGTCCGGGTGATGTCGATTATCATTTCTCTGGGTAGTTCTTTCATGGTTGGTTATGTGATCGGATGGTTATTATGGCTGTATATTGGTATTAAGTAAAGATATATCCGTATTAAGGCATATAACTTACTGAGCCGCAAGGTTTATATACCGCCGCGTAACAGTGGTGTACTATGCGAGCGGGTTTCTAAAACCTTTTTTAACCACACTAACCCCCACTCCCCACTTCCCACACTCCCGCTCGCATACCCCTTAACAATTTGTTGGTGATCTTGTCTCCTTTCGGTGTTTTTGATATAATTTACCAAGTCGAAAGGTTTATATACCGCCGCGTAACAGTGGTGTACTATGCGAGCGGGTTTCTAAAACCTTTTTTAACCACACTAACCCCCACTCCCCACTTCCCACACTCCCGCTCGCATATCCCCTTAACAAGTTGTTGACGGTCTCTCTTCTTTCGATTTTTTGATATGATCTGGTCGATATGACCTGGTTGTGAAGTATCTGGAAAACCTTGAGGTCTGCCATAACACTTGCGGCAAGCCGGCAGTCACTCGCCACCGCAAGCCTTTTATAGAAGTACTATCACTGTTTTGTTGACCTGATTATTACATCAAGGTCATTAATAATATAAGTGAGGCATGATAAAAAATGGCAGGACAACTTGGAGGACAGCCAATATTCATCTTGCGTGAAGGAAGCGAAAGAACACGCGGAAGAGATGCACAGAACTCGAACATCATGGCTGCGAAGGCAGTAGCCGCTGCGGTACGCACCACGCTTGGTCCGAAGGGAATGGACAAGATGCTCGTGGACGGACTCGGCGACATCGTCATCACAAACGACGGCGTCACCATCTTAAAAGAGATGGATATCGAGCACCCGGCAGCTAAGATGGTCGTAGAGGTCTCAAAGACCCAGGATGACGAGGTAGGGGACGGCACAACGACCGCTGCGGTTCTGACCGGAGAACTCTTGAAGATGGCAGAAGATCTGTTGGACAAGGATGTGCACCCGACGATCATCGCATCCGGGTACAGGCTTGCAGCCATCAAAGCTGATGAGATACTTGAATCGATCGCGACCAAGGTCGCATCAGATGACGAGGACGCGCTTCTTAAGATCTCAAACACCGCTATGACCGGAAAGGGGATCGAAGGGGCGAGGGACAAACTTTCCAAACTCTGTGTTGATGCGGTTCGGTCGGTTGCAGAGGAGAATGATGGCGAGATGACCGTTGATATCGAGAATATCAAGGTTGAAAAGAAGGTTGGCGGCTCTGTTGAGGACTCTGAACTGATAAGCGGCATGATCATCGATAAGGAGCGAGTGCATCCGAACATGCCAAAGAAGGTCGAAAACGCAAAGATCCTACTGCTTAGCACTGCAGTCGAACTGAAGAGCACTGAAGTGGATGCAGAGATCCAGATCACATCACCTGACCAGCTCCAGTCATTCCTGGATCAGGAAGAGAAGATGCTCAAGAACATGGTCACAAAGATCACTGACAGCGGTGCAACCGTTCTATTCTGCCAGAAGGGGATCGATGACATGGCGCAGCATTTCCTTGCAAAGGCAGGAGTCATGGCGGTTCGCAGATGCAAGAAGAGCGATCTTGATAAACTTGCAAAAGCAACAGGTGCTAAGAACATCACGAATCTCGATGAGATCGAGGCTACCGATATCGGTTCAGCAGATCTGGTCGAGGAGAAGAAGATCGGCGGCGGAAACATGGTCTTTGTAACAGGTTGCAAGAACCCGATGGCAGTCTCACTGATACTACGCGGTGGAACCGAGCATGTGGTCGATGGGCTGGAGCGTGCGCTTGAAGATGCTTTGCGTGTTGTGGGCGTCACGATCGAGGACGGAAAACTCGTGTCAGGCGGCGGCTCGCCAGAGGTCGAACTCTCGCTGAAACTACAGGAGTATGCAAACAGTCTGACCGGCAGGGAGCAGCTGGCAGTGAACGCATTCGCAAATGCGCTTGAGATCATCCCGAGGACGCTTGCAGAGAATGCAGGACTCGATCCGATCGATAAACTGGTCGAGATGACGAGCCAGCACAAGGAAGGCAATGTCCATGCAGGACTTAATGTGTTCACCGGCGATATCGTTGATATGTGGGAAGCAGGCATTGTTGAGCCGCTGCGTGTCAAGACACAGGCGATCAGTTCTGCTGCAGAGGCAGCTGTCATGATCCTGCGGATCGACGACGTTATCGCATCCAGGGGAGAACCGATGCCACCAGGTGGCGGCGGCGGAATGCCTCCGGGCATGGGTGGAATGGAAGGCATGGAAGGCATGTACTAAAGCGTGGAAACCCACGCACCCTTTTTTCTTTTTTTGTATCTGTTTTTTGTAACTTTCGGCAGTATGATCGAATCTGAAGATAGCTTCGGCAAACGTGTGTACTGGTCTTAAACACGAATGCATACGAATGCCCCGAATTGCACGAATTTGGATGCCATAAAACCAGAAGTGTTTCCACTAAAAAATTTGATTGCACCGATTTATCCACGCCCCCTGCCGCTCGCGTGACCCGACAATCTCATGCAACACCCGATAAACGATCGCCTTTTAATAGGGAATAGGTCAAGAAAGAAAGAGTGAAATGACGCAAGTAGCAATAACCGATACCACGCTAAGGGATGCGCACCAGTCCCTGATCGCAACCAGGATGCGGACCCAGGATATGCTCCCGATCGCAGAGAAACTGGACAGCGTCGGCTTCTTCTCGCTCGAGGTCTGGGGCGGTGCAACCTTTGATGTCTGCATCCGGTTCTTGAATGAAGACCCCTGGGACCGGCTGAGAAGCCTTGCGGAGGAGATCCGGGATACTCCGCTTCAGATGCTCCTTAGGGGGCAGAACATTGTAGGATACCGGCATTATCCCGACGATATTGTCGTCAAATTCGTTGAAAAATCAGCAGAAAATGGAATCGAGATATTCAGGGTCTTCGATGCCTTAAATGACATCAGGAACATGGAAGTCTCCATCAGAACAGCAAAGAAAACAGGTGCACATGTTCAGGGGGCGATCAGCTACACGATAAGCCCTGTGCACACGATAGAGACGTTTGTCACGTTCGCAACAGAACTGGCATCGCTTGAATGTGACTCTATCTGCATAAAGGATATGGCAGGTCTCATCTCGCCGCACGCCGCTTATGACCTTATCAAGACACTCAAGGATGAGGTCGGGCTGCCTGTTGACCTGCATTCGCACAGCACCAGCGGGATGGCGCCTATGAGTTACATGGCTGCCTGCAAGGCCGGGGTCGATATCCTGGATACTGCATTCTCTCCGTTTGCAGGCGGCACATCCCAGCCGCCGACAGAGACCGTGGTTGCAGGCATCGAAGGGACGCCGTATGATACCGGTCTTGACCTTACTCTCCTGACCGAGATAAAGGAGTATTTCGACGGGATAAAAGAAAAATACAGGGGCATCCTCGATCCGGTCTCCGAGAAGATCGACACGAGCGTCCTGATCCACCAGATACCAGGAGGAATGCTCTCAAATCTGGTATCGCAGCTCAAGGAACAGAACGCAATGGACCGGTATGATGAGGTACTCAAGGAGATGCCGAAGGTGCGGGAGGATCTTGGCTACCCGCCGCTTGTAACACCCACGAGCCAGATCGTGGGCACCCAGGCGGTCCTGAACGTCCTGATGGGTGAGCGGTACAAAGTCATACCAAAGGAGGTGCGGGACTACGTTCGCGGCATATACGGAAAGCCTCCTGCGCCGATTGACAAGCAGTTGCTTGCAAGGGTGCTTGGCGACGATGTGGCTGTAACATGCCGACCTGCCGACCTGCTCCCGCCTGAACTTGAGATGCGGACACGGGAAGCAGAGAAACTCGGAATCGTCAGGAAAGAGGAGGATATCCTGACTTATGCTCTGTATCCACAGATTGCTCCGAAGTTCCTTATGGGCGAGGCAGAGGAAGAGAAGTTAAAGTCTGCAGTGGCAACGTCAATGACCGCGGCAACCGGTGGCAGTGGAGTTCATGCTCATGCGGGAATATTTAACAAATTCAAGGTGGTTGTCGATGGGGAGGCGTTCGTTGTCGAGGTCGAGCCGACCGGGACCGGCGAGATGGCTGTGGCTGCCGGTGATGCGAAGCCAACCATCGCGTCTGCGGAAGGCGGGATAGCAAGCAACATGCACGGGATGGTTCTCGGGCTGAAAGTTTCAAAAGGGGACACCGTCGAGGAGGGGGACGTCGTTGCAGTGATCGAGGCTATGAAGATGGAGAACAACATCCATTCCCCACACAGCGGGATCGTCAGGGAGATATTCGTCTCCGAAGGCGATACCGTGGGTGCAGGGGCTAATCTCATGTCTGTATACTAAACAGGAGTAACAGGAGGGTCTTTACTGTGTTTAACACAATACTGGTTGCGAACCGGGGCGAGATCGCCATACGGGCGATGAGGGCATGTCACGAGATGGGTATAGCGACTGTGGCGGTATATTCGGAGGCGGACAAACACGCGTTGTTCGCAAAGTACGCCGACGTTGCCCACTGCATCGGACCTCCGCCGACGAGCCAGAGTTACCTCCGGATCGATAATATTCTTGATGTCGCAGAGAAGACAGGCGCAGAGGCGATCCACCCGGGATATGGGTTTCTTTCCGAAAATTCGGTGTTCGCAAGGGAATGCGAGAAGATGGGAATCGTCTTCATAGGTCCGTCCAGTAAGTCTATGGAAGCTTCCGGCAGCAAGATCGCTGCAAGAAAGGCTATGGAAAAAGCAGGCATTCCAATCATCCCCGGAATCTCTGCCGGAATCGATGATCCAGAATCCACACTCGATGATGCAGAGAAGCTCGGGTATCCGGTCATCGTGAAAGCATCGGCAGGCGGTGGCGGGATCGGGATGAAGATCGCAAACAACGCTTCCGAATTGCGCGGTGCCATCGAATCGACCCAGACAGTGGCTGAATCAGTGTTTGGCGATGCCACCATCTTTATGGAGAAATACCTGCACCAACCAAGGCATATCGAGTTCCAGATCCTTGCGGATTCCTGCGGAAATACGATCCACTTAAACGAGAGGGAGTGTTCGATACAGCGTCGCCACCAGAAACTGATCGAAGAGTCGCCATCGCCGGTCATGACTCCGGAACTTCGGGAAGAGATGGGTAAGACGGCAGTTGGGGCGGCAGAGGCATTTAGTTACACCAATGCAGGGACTGTGGAGTTTATCTACTCTGACGGAGACTTCTACTTTCTCGAGATGAACGCGAGACTGCAGGTGGAGCATCCGATAACCGAGATGGTTACCGGGCTTGATATCGTGAAAAGGCAGATAAGAATCGCAGCAGGCGATGAACTGGATCGCAGACAGGAGGATATTGGCATCAACGGATGGGCGATCGAGTGCAGGATCAATGCCGAAGACCCGATGAACGATTTCGCACCATCACCTGGAAGACTCACACGGTACCGGTCGCCAGGAGGTCCCGGGATACGGGTGGACAGCGGCGTCTATATGGGATATACAATCTCCCCGTACTACGACTCGATGGTGTCCAAACTGATCGCATGGGGCGAACACAGGCTCGAAGCCATAGAACGGATGCGCCGGGCACTCTACGAGTATGTCATCATTGGTGTTACAACAAACATCCCGTTTCACAAGGCGGTACTTGGAAACCCGCACTTCATAAGAGCCGAACTATCGACACACTTCATCGATGACTTCGACATACCAGCAGAGGTTGCCGTTGTGGTTGAACAGGAGAAAGTGAAGGGAGCGACCCTTGCTTCTGCCATAAGTTCGGATGACCGGAAGGTTGCGGCGATAACCGCTGCTGTGCAGACATATATGGGCGGCTCCACTCAAATAGCGGACAAGTAATCATGAAAACAGAACAAAAAATATTAGAAATGCTCAAAGAGAAACCTGAAGACTTTGTTTCAGGTGAAGGCCTATCAGAGGCGTTGAACATCTCGCGGACGATGGTCTGGAAGCATATCAATGCATTGCGGGACTGCGGGTATACAATCGAATCGGTCACAGGCAAGGGTTACATACTTAAAGGCATTCCTGACCTGCTCCTGCCTGCTGAAATCGAAAAAGGGCTCAAAACCGAGTTTGTTGGCAGGCAGATACACCATTTCGATGAACTGGACTCCACCAATCTGAGAGCCAGAAAGATCGCCGCAGATAGCCCAAACGGAACCGTCGTTATTGCGGAGGAACAGTTCGAAGGCAAGGGCCGGACTGGTGGGGCGTGGGCGTCTCCACCCGGCGGGATATATCTCTCGATCATCTTAAAGCCGGATATCCCTCCCGACCGCCTCCACAGGCTGACGCTTGTTACTGGAGTTGCGGCTGTCGAAACCTTAAATGAACTGGGGATCAACGCAAGAATAAAGTGGCCCAACGACATACTTATAAACGAGAAGAAGGTCTGTGGCATCTTAACCGAGATCGATGCAGAGGCGGATGCAATGAACTATGTGATCATCGGGGTCGGGGTCAACGCTAATACCGGGCTCGATGCGCTCCTGCCGATCACAATGCTGCAGGCAACGTCGCTTAAAGAGGAGACCGGGCAGGATGTGGACCGGATAGCGATCACGCAGAGGTTTCTGGAGCGCTTCGAGCAGTATTACGTAACATTCCTGACGGATGGTTTCCCTTCGGTCCTCAAGCAATGGAGAGAGTATTCAGCCACGATCGGGCGGAGGGTGAAGATCATAACAAGGTTCAGGACGATTCTTGGTGAGGCGGTCGGCGTCGACCACGACGGGGCACTGATCGTGGAACTGGACGACGGCACAGTCGAGAAGGAGATCACTGGTACGTGTTTCCATCTGTGAAATGATTTGCGGACATCGACACCGATTTCGTCCGCAACTTGCCAAAGCTCGGGGTTCACGAAGTGGAGTTTACCAGCCAGAGACTAATGTCTCAATATCGAACCTGTATAAAAAAAGAAAGGAGTTAATTACTCCTTTCGTCTCCTGAGTGCAACCAACCCTATCAAGCCGATGCCGACAAGAGCGAATGTTGTGAGTTCTGGAATCGGTACTACTGTTATTACGACAATAGGGGATACCTCGACGGGCAGTTCAGAGGAATTAGCCCTGTCAAATATCGCCATATCATGGTAATCATAAGATATTCCTGACAGTGGCTTAACCATAAATGTGAAGTTATAGCCCTTATTTGCTTCCGTGGGCGTCCAGTTGCCGCTACCAGTCCTATTCAATGCACCGGTGTTAACTCCCTGTCCGGTGAGGTTTGCGACTAATAAGTCATTATACGTGTTGAAAGAAATGCTATGGTTCTCTATTTTATCGGTTCTTACCGTAATGTTGTATGTACCGATTTCTCCAATAACGATAGTCTGGTTGAGCGGATCAGCATCAATATCAGTGCCTGCAATCGCGGTTCCAGCCATCACCAACACTACGATCAATACAAATGTAGGTAGTCTCAGTTTCATTCCCATCTCCTCTATTATACGCTAATTCTCAAACCCATGCTAGTGGGCCGAACGATTCACACACACTCGTATTCTAATTATACTTATATTAACCTTGTGGATCATCTGTCAGCTCTGCCACAAAGAGATCACATGGTATTTGGGAAGCTTATCAAAGCGATCCAAAATCAAATTGCAACGACCGTATTACGTGCCCCCATCTGCGAATCTATGGGCTGGCGTCAAGACTCATTGAAGCCGTCAGAGTTAGAGTCTTTCGTGGTAGATGCGTGAGTACACGCCAGATACGGAAGCGATCACAGCAACGCCGAATGCATACGTAAATTTCGCACAGATCGGGATCACGATTCCCATGTTATCCATATCCGCGACCAAGGGCTTTGTCCAGACGAGATACGGGAATGGAATATCTATCCTGACCGGAAGGACGGATGAGATCTGGTTCAGCAGCAAGACGAAGATTACCAATGCCACAACAAATATCAGAACGAGCCAGAGGAGTTTTCTCGATGCGAAGTTGATGAAAACCTTTGCAAGATCCTCGTTCCTGTTCATTGCAGGAAGTATCGATCCTGCTATCAGGAGTGCGCCGAGATACATGACCCCGAGCTTGAGGCCGAGGCAGAACCACTCGAAGAGCGGTGAAGCTATGTAGCTTCCAAAGATAAAGGTCTTCGCCTCGAAAGGGGATGTGGTAACGACAATTGCATCGGTGCCGAGCGTCAGGGACCACCATGCTCCAAGAAACGGCAGTATCAGCGTGAGCACACCTGCAACGGCGCCTGGTATATTCACCCGGTTCATGTCCAGGGGCGGAGTAGCTTCAGTCATCAGGAGACGCCTCCGATGCCCTCAGGTTGTTTTATGCTGAGTTCTATTCCTGAGATGTCGAGCACTATATTCATGTTACGGACTGCCGGGTTCTCCATAGCATGAGGATCAGGGATCGTCCGGGAATCTGGAGTCGCACCTTCCAGATTCAGACTCACCTGTCCCTTTGCAGGGATGGTAACCGGCTCTGGCAGCGATACCATGCCGACGCCATCGCCGACCGGGATCTCTGCTGAGAGTTCTTTCACCGTTATCGGCATGTTCAGTGGCGATTGTATCTCAAGTTTGACAGTGACGCGGTCCCCTGAGATGTCAACGTCATTAAACTTGAAAAATTCCGATCCTTCTCCTGGTGCTCCGGAACCGAAATCCGTTAGCGATTTCGCAGTCTTTGCAGGGTCTTCTGCAAAGAGCGTTGCCTGCACATCCCATCCATTGGTTGCAAAGGCAGCCAGAATGCATCCGATGAGTAAAACCGCAGGAATTATCGGAACAGCCGATCTGATGACTTTCTCATCCATAAGCGTTCATAACCTCCTCGATTATTAATACTTTCTGCACCTCACCAGTCTACGACCTGCCACTGCCAAGACGGCACGCAAGCAGCAGAACAGATGCTACAGCAAGGACTCCGAGACCCGGAGACTCCCCGGTCTCTGCACTCTTTTCGCTCCGATCTGTCGGCTCTGCCACCGAACGCTCGCCGCCTACACGCACATCGATCGTCTCCCATGTGTGTACATCGACGTCTGACCTATCCGCGATCTCGAACTGGTGTGTACCCGGTGTGATGTCCTCGCTTGCATGGATCGTGATCCGGTAGGTTACAGACTTTCCCATGTCAACTAACTTCGCCCCACCAGTGTCAACGATCGATATGCCGTACGGGATCGATCTAGTGTTTATATCCACGTCCGCGTACTGGGATCCTGCGTTCCTGAGCGTCACATCGAAGGACGCTTCGGATCCGGGCTCGATCTCGACTACGGCTGGCGTGTCTGTGAACGTGATGCGGTCATCGGCAACGGTCGTTGCATGGCAGCCCGGGATCAATGCAATGATCAGGATGCCAATTCCAAGTAGTGTGATTCTGTTCATTTTAGTATCTCCTATCATTCTATATTCCCAGCTGCCGCCTGCAGGATCATGAGCGCATCGAGGGATGTAACACTGCCGTTGCCACTGACGTCGGCTGCGTCGTTGTGTGTGCCGGCGGCTGCAAGCATTACGATCGTAAGCACACGCACACACAACTTCGCTGGCAAAACAGTTCGGAATTCATCGCTCTGGTTACATCTGTTCACAAGAATCACATCCACAGTGTCATTCATCAAACCGACCCGCCCCTATAAAAACTTAACCGGACACAAAGGGTACAACATTACCCTTGTATGTCGACACCCCCTTTTACATGAAGCCATGACCACATACATATCACAAATGCCGCAAACTATCACGGACCTCCCAAAACCGCGGATAATACCCCTCCTGCTGCTCGTACTGCTCCTGCCGGGTCAGGCGTGCGCCACCACCGAGATTACGGTGCATAACGCAGATTACGACGGCTGTGTGCTGCTTGTAATCGATGGTCTCGGATCAGCATACTGCTATCCCGAAATTACGCCCCAAGCGCTTGACGATTCGACACTCGGAAAGGCAGACTGCGCAAATATCCTCAGAATCGCAGAGGACGGCATGCGTGCAATCGATGTGCGTGCTCCGGTTACAAGCACAGGTCCCGGGCATTCGGTCATCGTGACCGGGCAATCGGATGCAACCCCGAATAAAGTTTCGGGCGAGACGACGATCTTTGATATTGCGCACGAGAACGGGTATTTCTGTGCAGGCGTGATGGAGAACGGGGATTTTAGGGTGATGTGTGATGAACTCGATATAATCCTACACATCCAGAAAAACTCGATCAAAAACCCTGGAATCGCCATCAATGAAAGCCCCTACGGTCACGAAGACCTTTCACGAAACGTCGGCGTACTGATGGAAGAATGGAGCAATATCACAGAGTATCTCGGCGATAAAGAGGGAGTCCCCAGGTATGTCGCGTACAACCAGTGGGC
>CBDAFH010000082.1:0-3349 GCA_965195165.1 uncultured ANME-2 cluster archaeon
GTTGCGCATTCAGGCAGAGTAATCAGAAAACCCCACCCGAAGGGCATTTCTTACTCGCAAACTTTTCACAAAAGTTTGATCAAAAACTGTGGGACAATAGTCTCCGACCCGAAGGGCAGTTTTTACTCGATTTTTTGTGAAAAAATCGTGTAAAAAAATCGGACTAAATCTGAAGTCCCCTGACAAGCGCAACAAAGAGTCCCCCGATTATAATATCCGCAGTCGAACCCGGATTTGCCTTTTCACGGATCAAACTCTCATCAAATTCATGAACTTCGGATTTTATCGATGCCAGATCCCTGCTGCCCCTGATGACCTCTGATGCACGCTCGCTGATCTCGATTGACTTGTCTATGCCGAACTTTGTCCGGATGAAGGTATCAGGAGTCTCTGCAAGCATCTGGAGGAACGTGCACACAATGGCGTCATTGATACTCATCGTATCCGCCTTCTTTGTGATCATATCCGCGCACCAGTTTGTCCGCTCAAACCCGCTCACCCACTCATTTGCGATCAGATCATGGTCGGCAGAGAGTTTCATCAGATCGAAGAGTTTGATCCCATCTTCCCGAATCCTGTCAGCAGAGTTCGATTCCCCAAGATCGAAGTCCGGAACAGAGTCGATACGGACTTCCGCAATCGAGAACGCATTATAGAACTCAACTGCGTCCTCAGAAGTGGTCTTCTCGACAATCTTTGATGCTTGCGTTTTGCTTCCGGCAGCCATCAATAGCGGTATCAGCAGCACGAACGCGCCGAAATGCGTGTTCCCTCCGCGCTGCCATCGCAGAGACTCCTCGGCTGCCGCACGTATCAGCGCGCCAGCGCCGGTGCGCGACCTTGCCGCCTTTTCCAGCACAGGGTATGTCCCGACCGCTGATGCCAGGAAGTGCTCGAAGGTCGTGTCAGGAAAGTCGTGGTCCCGATCCACGTTGCCGGGTTTTGGATGGGCAGCGACCTCGAGAACCATTGCAAGTTGTGCACAGCGCGCCAGATGAGATGGATCGTTCATATCTCTTTCATGCCTCTTCATGTCCCTATTATCGTTCCCATGTGCCAATTTGCGCCGGCTTAGTCTCTGGTTTCTGTGAGATGGTCGTCTTCTCCTTTCGCATGACCGTCTTTAAACCCGGCCCTTCGAAGCACATCTCCCGCACCCGCACCATCCTAAAAACTCACGGAACCGAGGCGAGATAACTCCGCTGCCGCAGATACACGACCTTCACGCCCCCTTCTCGTAACCTTCCTTTCAGTTCAGCATCGTTGGTAAAGACAGCAACCTTCATCTTAACCGCAAGTTCCACGATCGAATCATCCACATTTCCCGCGGTCCCCGCAGTCTCGACCGTCCGGCATCGGTCCATGAGGGCTAGCGCAACACGGGCAGCGTCTCGGGCTCGACCTCTGCCGCGGGATGCGATCCCTTCGAGTTCGCGCGCCACCCCGGATGGGGCGACCCACTCATCAAAACCAAGTCTGGCAAGTTCTGAAAAGATATCGACACCAAACTCCGCGGGCACCATCAGTGCATTGGTGTCGAGGATTATTTTCATTTAACCAGTTCGCCCATCCCGATCAGACGCCATCTGGCTCCGATCCGCCGCGATATCGCAACCCCTGATCCGATCTCAGCGCATACAGGTCGCTTCATCTTGACCCTGACCATATCGCCGCGTGCGCCTGTCACGATGCCCACGGTGGTCGCAGTTCCGACGCTTAACATCAGCGGCTCGGTTGCGCAGATCGGCTCGACCTCTGCTTTGTCGCTCGATCCGACAACCCATTTGAGGAGGGTGGTGCGCATACTGAAATCCTCCCATGTCGGCGGCAGCGTGCCTGGTTTGCCTGCAACCTGCCCTGTGAGCCGGTCGCTCTTGGTCATCGCCGGATCCAGCGTTGTGCCGATCGCAAGCAGTCCTCCGGAGGTCGCCTTCTTCTTCTTTTTCCCGCCTGCGATGATGCTTGTTATGCGCGTCGTAATCGGCACCCAGCTGACGCTGCCGATCTGCTCAACACGCCGCCCGGGTCTGATCTCGATATCATCATCGGTATGCAAGCTGCCCTCCGAGATCGTTCCACCGATAACGCCACCGGTCAACTTCTCAGGGAGTATTCCGGGTCGGTTGACATCGAACGATCGCGCAACGATGATACGGGATGGCTTGTCAGGATCAGGTTCCGGTGTCGGAATCTCCTCTTCGAGTACCTGGATCAAAAGATCGATGTTTATCTTCTGCTGTGCAGATATCGGGACTATTGGGGCGTTCTCTGCAACCGTACCCTTGACAAACTCCTTTATAGAGTTATAATGCTCGATCACATCCTGTTTCGAGACGAGATCGAGTTTATTGTGGACGATCACGATGTTCTTGATCCCAATGACATCGAGCGCCATCAGATGTTCGCTCGTCTGTGGCTGCGGGCAGGGTTCGTTCGCTGCAATCACGAGCACCGCGCCATCCATGATCGCTGCTCCGGAGAGCATCGTCGCCATTAGCGTCTCGTGACCTGGCGAATCGACAAATGAGACTGTACGCAGTTCGTCGGTCGTAGCGCCACAATGCTGGCATTTCTTCAGAACAGTATAACACTGCGGCTCTTCACAGTTCGGGCAGCGCCTGAATGCGACGTCTGCATACCCGAGCCGTATCGATATCCCTCGCTTCAGTTCCTCGCTGTGCTGATCCGCCCATACTCCGGACAGCGCGCTGACAAGCGTGGTCTTTCCATGATCGACATGCCCGACCACGCCGATATTAACACAGGGCTGTTTCAATCGTTTTTCCTCCAAGATTATGTAGCATACATCTCTACGCCGATTATAAGTAACTTATGGATGGATATGATTGTAACGTCCGTGGAGCAGTCGGTCGGACAGCACATCCTCAGAGTCATCCAGACAGAAACCTTTATCTATTATTAGCATGTCTACTAAATTTAGTAATACTTCATGCCATTAACATTTCATGAAATATTACCAGATGGAAAGGAGGTACATTAAACATGGAACACGTTGAACCCGTTAGTGCAAAAGAGGATCTGACCGAACTCGACCTTGAAGGCATCGACAAGATCGCAGAAGACGCTGTAGACTTCATCAACAGCGGTAAAATGGATGTGAGACAGGCATCGTCATGGGCTATCCACAGTCTCGACGATCAATGGGGCTTCCCATCGCTCACAGCGCTGTATCACAAGATGGTCGAGCGTCTCGATAACAATTTCCAAGCAAAGCGGGAACTGGTCAGATACGTTCAAATGTGGTGAACCACTCTGGGGATGTGCTGAAGAGATCAGCACGTCCACCACTTTTTTTTCTCATCGATCATGTCGCGGCAGAGGGCGGCGG
>CBDAFH010000083.1:0-12583 GCA_965195165.1 uncultured ANME-2 cluster archaeon
TTTTTTTTCAAGCAGAAGACGGCATACGAGATTCTGACATGTGACTGGAGTTCAGACGTGTGCTCTTCCGATCTTTGAATATCACAGAACCACTAAAAAAAGTTGTGGAATTTTTTGCGCCCCTTTATCTGAAAGCTGGAAAAACTTGCAATTTTGAAATAAGCTATCGAACAAAAGCTTATGATAACGCGTTAAATTCCAGAAAAGATTACATTCAGATGCAAGTGAATCGGATTATTAATCAATTGAGTATTGAGGTAATATTACAAGGGAGCATGAAAAAAGAGTATAAGGTATGTCCATGTATAGAAGCCGATGGAACCACTTTGACACATAAAATCTTTGATGTTTCTTCGGAACGAATGAGAAGAACTGAATCACAATTAAATGGTCGACCAGAATACAACGGTGATAATGCAAGGTGGAGTATACAAAGACCTAAAATAGGGTATAATTACCAAATGTATTTCAGGTTGTTGCCGAGAAACTCTTAATTCTTGTAATGATCAGGCGGATGTGCAACAGCACGAAGAACACGAAAACAAGGTGGTCATGCCCCATAGGCAGCAATGTCCGCGTGTTCTTGATCAGATTGGTCATTACAGAAACTCTTAATTCCCCTCTTCTTCTTCACAAACCAATAAGCCCATAATTATTGTATCTCCGCTTAATCTCTATTTAATCTGTCTATTGTTACCGCATGCTTCGACAAGTCCGCTGTGACAAGTCAACAACGATGCTGCATGTCTGCCGTCATGAGTCGCATTATCTATCATACGACTATGGTCATTGTCGTCATGATATTTAAACATAACTTAGCCCTATGTGCACCCAACTGTAGCCTGTAGAAATACACAAACAACACACGTAGTGATGTTGCCTCGCTACCTCTGTTCACGTCCCAACCCCCCACAAAACCACATCATCCACACGATTCAACCCCGCCCCCATATACTCTTATACCCGACTCCAAAGTCACTAAACCCCGGACTTAAGTCCAAGGCATGTACATGCGCCCCCTGCATTCGGTTTGGCTGCACAGATGCCTTGCATGTACCCAGTCAGCAGCAAACCTATGCATCGATGATGGCAGGGTTCTCCTCGTTTCATGCAGGATAGGTGGAAACTCATCCCCTATAACAGTTCCGCGCCCTATACTGGCGTCCAATGTCCGCCCCCTCACCGTATCACATACACAGCATCCGCCTTAAACGACACACAGACCGGGCTGCCAGCGGAAATTCCCATCGCTGCTGCGGATTGTTTCGTGATCAGCATAACGATGATGTGGGCGCATCATCCCGATCAAAGAATTAATCAGTGATGCGATCGCAATGGTTAGTACCATGTTCCCGAAAATCCGAATGCGCAGACTACGGCAGCCCAGGATACGAAATCTCGTAGCCGAGACACGGCTTTCGCCAGATGACCTGATCTGCCCGATATTCGTGGATGAGACCATAGAAAACCCAGTAGAGATCGGGTCCATGCCGGGTCAATACCGTTTTCCACTGGATACGGTTGCGGATGAGGCAAAGGAGATCAAAGATCTTGGAATTCCGGCAATCATCCTCTTCGGTATACCTGAAACGAAGGATGAGGAAGCAATGAGCGCGTATGACGACGATGGCGTCATCCAGCAGGCGGTGCGGAATATACGGTCAGGAACAGACGGTCTGGTAATCGTAACCGATGTCTGCCTGTGCGAGTACACCACACACGGGCACTGCGGCATCGTCGATTATGCCAGAGAAACGGTACTCAACGACCCGACACTCCCGATCCTTGGGAAGGTTGCGGTCAGCCATGCCCGCGCAGGCGCTGACATCGTTGCGCCGTCAGGCATGATGGACGGCATGGTGCGCGCGATCAGGACTGCGCTTGACATCGACGGGTTCACAGACACTCCGATCATGTCATACTCTGCCAAGTACTGCTCATGCTTCTACGGCCCGTTTCGGGAAGCCGCAGACTCTGGATACGCATTTGGGGACCGCGGTGGGTACCAGATGGACCCTGCAAACTCAGATGAGGCGCTTCGGGAGGTGGAACTGGACATCGCAGAGGGCGCGGATATCGTGATGGTGAAGCCAGCGATGCCGTATCTCGATATTCTCTACCGGATCAAGACCGCATACCAGATGCCGACCGCTGCCTATCAGGTGAGCGGCGAGTATGCGATGATCGAGGCAACCGCCGCGATGGGCTGGCTCGACCGTGATCAGGCGATCTACGAATCGCTGCTCGCAATCAAGCGTGCAGGCGCTGACATGATTCTCACGTACTTTGCAAAGGATGCGGCACGGATGCTGCGCGAGTATTTTGGGGCGTAGCACCATGCCGATCTGATTTGTGAGCATGATGTGAGATCAATGCGGGCGTTAATGCGATAACATTGGCGCCCGCCACCATCCGCGCATCTGACTATGACAAAACTTATGAATATGTACCACCCAAATAGTACATATATGGATAATCTGGAAGCTCATAAGTTCGGCTTTTTGGTTCCAAGCCCGGCTCAAATCTCAAATATTAGGCTCTTTCTGTAATTCGCGTTGCAAGCATCTCGTAATGCCCTGCCCTTGCAGGCAGTGGCATCGATAGATCGCTCTTGGCGATCCATTAGCTGAATCATGCTATGTGGTACTGAGTGTCAGGTGTCGCAACGAAATAACCCGGATCACCAGATCACGGGGAGTTGTTTTAGGTGCGAGATTGTCAGAGGAGCTGGCATCTGAACCGGGGATGTAGGGGTGCCAAGAGGGGGATCATCCCCCTCGAGGGCACGTCACACTTTTCCCCGTACCATGATCAGCCGGTTGATCGCATTCACAAGCGCCTCGACCGATGCCAGCACAATATCCTCTCTCGCGGCACCCGCGCTCACGATCCTGCCCTTCTCATCCTCCACCGCAATCGTCACCTCTGCAAGCGCGTCAGAGCCGCCTGAGATCGCTTCGAGCTTGAAATCGTGCAGGCGCACCTTCCCTCCTTCGCCGAGCAGATTCCGCACGGCATTTAAGGCGGCATCCACAGGACCGACGCCGATGTTTGCCACGACCTTCATATCTCCGCCAACAATCGCCTTCACAGACGCAGTCGGCGTGATGATATTCCCGGTCATCACCGAAACCTCCTTGAGGTCGATGAACTGCTCTTTTCCGGAGACCTCCCCGAGAACGGACTCGGTGATGGCGTAGAGGTCTGCATCGGTGACCCGTTTGCCTTTATCTCCAAGTTCCTTGATCCGCCCGAGTATCTCTGCCAGTTGCTCTTCGCTCGTCACGAACCCTGCCGAATCGATCGCCTGTTTCACAGCGTGTTTGCCGGCATGTTTCCCAAGAACGATCCTGCGCTTTTGCCCGACCATCTCAGGCGTCATCACCCCGGGCTCGAATGTGTCGGTGCACACGAGCACACCGTGCGTGTGGATGCCTGATTCGTGCGCAAACGCATTCTCGCCAACCACGGGCATCAACTGCGAAACCCGAACGCCCGTGTACTTCTCGACCATGCGCGAGGTCTCGAAGAGGTATTCAGTCTTAATATTTGTCCTTGCGCCCTCTATCGTGTGCAGGATCATTACGGTCTCTGCAAGATCCGCGTTTCCCGCGCGCTCTCCAAGCCCGTTGATCGTCACCTGAACCTGCCTCGCGCCCGCTTCGACTGCGGCGATGCTGTTCGCAACCGCAAGCCCGTAGTCGTTGTGGCAGTGCACATCGAGCGGCAGCGACACCGATCTCTCGATCTCTTCGATCAGCCGGTACATCGCAGACGGCACCATCACGCCCACGGTGTCAGGGACATTGATGACATCGCAGCCCGCCTCCTCGACGCGTTTGCAGATATCGATTAAGTAGTCAACATCAGTCCGTGTTGCGTCCATCGCGGAGAACATGCACGCCCTGCCGTGATCCTTGATGTACTGCACCGCATCGACTGCAAGATCCACGACCTCTTCTCTCGACTTGCCGATGGTGTGTATCCGCTGGACGTCGGAAGTGGATACGAATGTATGCACCATGCCGACATCGCAGTCGAGACACGCATCGATGTCAGCCTTTATCACCCTTGATAGTCCGCATATCTGTGCGTCCAGTCCGGCTTTCGCGATTTCTGAGACCGCGTCCTTCTCGCCTGCCGATGCGATCGGGAAGCCCGCCTCCATGATATCGATGCCGAGTTTGTCCAGTTGCATAGCGATACCGAGTTTCTCTTCGAGAGAAAGCGATACGCCAGGCGTCTGCTCACCGTCACGCAGCGTGGTATCGAAGATGCTCACGCGTACGCCGCTGAGTTTTTCATTGCGGTAAAAAACGATCCCTCATATTGGTTTCTATCATATAAATCCTCCAGATGTTGGGAGATGTTGATTTGTCCGGTCAGGATATAAAATCTTTGGTGTGGTGTGTGGCGAGTCCATCAGGGGCGCATTCACTTTCACCCCGCTCTTGGATTATTGATTTATATACGTGGGGCTGAGTGTGTATCAAGGACTTGCACAGCCCTACACGATTCTGGGCAGCCCTGCATATTCCTTCCCCTCTTTTTATTTTTTTGGGTTGTTTTAGCCACAGCGTGATTTTTCTGAGCACAGTAAAAACAAATATGCCCTGACCGCGTCCATGTTAACAAACCATGAATGTCATGATCGTCTCCCCCGACCTCTACACGTACGGCTCGATGGTGATTGGTGGGGTTCCCAACGTCGAGGCGCGGGAACCGGAAGCGCGGATAGCCGAGGATGTGGTGAGTGAATGAGTGAGTTGGCTCTACCTCTTTATGGCCGGATCCGGCGAGTTCTGCTTGAAGCGCAAAGCAGTGTTTCCCACGCGGTGAATACGGCAATGGTTCACGCTTATTTTGAGATTGGTCACCTGATCGTTGAGGATGAACAGCATGGGAAAGCCCGTGCAGGGTATGGGGAGGAAACATTGAAGATGCTCTCTGAGCGGTTGATGGCAGAATTCGGCAGAGGATTTTCCATGCGCAATCTCAGAAATATGAGAACGTTCTATCTCACATTTAGAAATCGGCAGACACTGTCTGCCAGATTGAGCTGGTCCCACTATACACTGCTGATGCGTCTCGATGACGAACAGGCACAAGACTTCTACATAAAGGAAATAGAGGCTGAAAACTGGTCTGTGCGGGAACTGGATCGGCAGATCAACTCTCTTCTCTTTGAGCGTCTGGCGCTTAGCCGGAACAAGGCGGAGATAAAGGCTCTGGCAGAACAGGGGCAGATCCTTGAGTCTCCACGCGATGCCATCAAGGATCCATACATTCTGGAGTTTTTGGGGCTACCCGAGCAAGCGGCGTACAGCGAGAAAGATCTGGAGACTGCCCTTCTGAACAACCTGCAAAGCTTTTTACTGGAACTGGGGAAAGGATTTGCATTTGTCGCCCGTCAAAAACGTATCACACTCGATGCCGAGCATTTCTACATCGATCTTGCTTTTTACAACCGTCTGCTGCGATGTTTTGTGCTGATTGACCTGAAGATCGGCAAACTTACCCACCGGGATATGGGGCAGATGCAGATGTATGTCAATTTCTACGATCGAGAAGTCAAGACGGGTGACGAAAACCGCACGATCGGTATTATTCTGTGTCGCGACAAGAAAGAGACGATCGCCCGTTATACGCTGCCGGAGGATAACACACAGATATTTGCTTCGAAGTATAAGCTGTACCTGCCCACGGAAGATGAACTGATCAGGGAGGTCGATGAGGTGGCGAAGCTCCTGGAGGGGGGTGAGTGATGGCGGAGACGCTGCCTTTATCTGAGTTTGTTGAAATGGGGTTTGTCGTTTCGGGGAATCGTTGTGTTTCAGCTAATAACAACCACCCCCTCGCAGTAAAAACAAATATACCATGACCACACCCAGATTAACAAACCATGAAGATCACGATCGTCCCCCCTGAACTCTACACGTATGGCTCGATGGTGATCGGCGGAGTTCTTGCGGATGCGGGATTTGATGCTCGCAATTCTGGAGATTGATATGGCGACACTAACCACTGTTTATATGAGTGGTTGGGAACATAGGTAAAATTGAAAGCGTGTTTGGACGACTTGGAGACAAGAAGAAAAAACAATCAAAAGGGAAGAAGTTTGGTCAGAGGGATGCATAATGGATGAAAGCGATAACCGCAACCCGCGTCCAGTAGATGATGCGCAAATCCGCGATCGGGGCATCCGGCTTTTCACATTCCTGCGTGAGCTAAGTGAACTGCGTACCAAAATGATCCGGACATCTGATGAGTATGAGACTGTGCTATGGTTCAATAAAATTCCGCAGGAGAAAGAGTGCTATTGTATAGCGTGGCAACCAGTTGATGATGGGGGACAGTCTGATGTCTGGGTAGAAATAAAAAAGCCCGTTCTTAAGGCACCACCAAAGGTTCCCGATACGTTGAAACGTTGGTTAGATCCTCATGAGGTGACGGACTCGTCTAGCGAATCACCATCCTTGCATGAACGAATCATTGTCAATGTACCAAAAGAAACAGGTGAAGATGAGTCGGTTGAATCGCAGACGGTGTTTCGGGAGTTGACCGAATGTCCCGATATTAAGTCTATTTGGGATCGGTATGTAAAAGAAGAATGGTTGCCATGGGCAGAGGATGATCGTCGGTTTCAAGTCGTTCAGAAAGTCTATACCGATCTTTTCTCCATCTACCAGAAACAGCAGCGGTTAGGTGAACAGTATGAAGTTGTCATCGGCCTCGGTTACCTCACATGGAAGACGCCAAGTGGACATGATGTCAAGCGTCA
This sequence comes from uncultured ANME-2 cluster archaeon, assembly GCA_965195165.1. Classification (GTDB taxonomy): domain Archaea; phylum Halobacteriota; class Methanosarcinia; order Methanosarcinales; family Methanogasteraceae; genus Methanogaster_A. The sequence continues at coordinate 6,782 of CBDAFH010000083.1, forward strand.
CATCCTTATATCCCAGACCAGCATCGCCTTTGATGCAGATCGCGGAGTGATTGCACTTGTGCCTGCGGGGGAGGGTGCTAAACTTGCCCTCGAACAAGATATGCTCGAACCAGGGGATCGTCCCGATGCTGCCGAGCAGAACGCTATCGAAGATCAGATCATGGAAATAGGGGATGCTCTATGGGATGGAATCGGAGTGCAAACCGCACTGAGGGGGTGGATCCACACATTATCGTCCCGGGGGCAGTACCATGACACGTTACTCCCACCGCGAGTGGTTGGTTCCGATCCGATAATTTATCTGGCACCGGCGGTAATCCTGCGAAAGCGAACGGAGCGGAGCCTGATTAGCATCTACAAAGAGATTATCGAAGAACTTCAGGGTGGGCAGGCCGTGCCAGCGGGAATAAAACAGCTTGTTACAATCATGGACGATGCCACCGATCCCCCGGACAGAAACATAACCGATGATCCCGACGATAAGATATTCGTGGAACCCATGGAAATCTATTTCCCCCTAGATGCAAACGAGGAGCAGCGGTCGATTGTTCAGAGGCTGGAGACGCATCAAGGGGTTCTTGTTCAGGGTCCGCCTGGAACTGGAAAGTCGCAGACAATTGCAAACCTTATGTGTCACCTACTCGCCACTGGACGGCGTGTTCTTGTTACTACTCGTGCTCCGCGTGCTCTTGGAGTATTGCGTGAGAAATTCCCAAAAGAGATTGCTGACCTGTGTGTAACTCTTCTTGGCAATGACCGCACTGCTCTGCAAGATCTAGAAGATTCAGTTCAGGGGATCACAGACCGATATCACACTTGGAACTCAGAAACGAATCGACTGCACATCGCAGAACTACAAAAGCAACTCGATGAAGTACGGAGAGCAGAGGCATCAATTCGTAACGAGTTGAGAGCCATTCGGGAGGCAGAGACATACCACCATCCGCTCATGTTTGACACTTACGAGGGTACCGCTCAGGTCATCGCGAACCGTCTTTTAGAGGAGGAACCCCTTTACTCATGGCTTCCTGTGCAACCCGCGGAAACGGATGAGCCACCATTGTCGGACACGGAGGCGACTGAGCTCATCCATCTTTTAAGAGATATCGATACCACTCGAAAAGATGAGATTGCACAGGCAACAGTAGGTCCAGAGACTATGATTAGCCATGACGACTTTGCAGTTCTCGTTAAGGATGAAGATGAGGCTCGCAAGTGGTACGAGGCAGCCGCAGAGCACCGAAGCCACCCCGGATATATCGCAATGTTGAGCGCGCCTCGTGACCAGTGGAAGACACTTACAGACGGGCTTTCGGATCTTTTAAAATCCTACACTTCCGTTGCACGCCATATTCAGCCATGGACTGAGGAGGCTGCGATCCAGAACATGGCAGACCGGGACCGGGCGTGGCATGAACTGCTGAGCATTACCGGAGAACACCTAAAATCGATTGAAGACCGCGCTCGTTATATCGGGGAGCGTCAGATTTCAGGGATTGAGGGGCGGAATCGCAGCATTGTGAAAACTCATGCTGCAGCCCTGTTGCAACATCTGGAAGGTGGCGGAAAACTGGGTTTCTGGCGTTTTCGTCCCAATGTAGTAAAGGAGAGCATCTATCTCATCAAAGAGGTTCATGTGGATGGTCTTCTGTGTGATAAGCCACAACCCCTCAAAAACCTTCTCGAATGGGTCGAGATCGCTGACCATCTCGATGTTCTTCGAGAGTATTGGGCGCCACACACTGAAGTTCTTACCAGTTCCTTTGTTTCGCAGGTTGCTGAATATCATGACCTGTGCGAGCCTCTGGAGAAAGTCCTGGAACTCCATGAAAAGGTCGAGGTGCTCAAAAAGAACATCGCCGCAATTCCAGAGCTGGATGAGCCTACTTGGCACGATATCAAGGGATTGCGGTCTTTTCTGGCAGCAGTGAATGCCGTATCACTGGACGATGATCTTGCAGAAGCCCGCCATTCAATTGCTACCATAGAAACCAATCTCCGTAAGACTCTATCCAAGTCTCAATTTCTTTCGCGATTGAGCGATGTTCATCCTGCGGTGGAGCGAGCACAAGAGGCAGTCCGAGCACGGGATACGCGGCAGTACCGGGAAGCCTACCAGACCCTATGCAACTTGGAAGAATTACGGAAGCAGTTGACGTACCGCGACGCCTTGCTTCAGAGACTGGAGATTGCCGCTCCGGAACTGGTATCTGATGTGATGTTGAGTTATGCAGATCCGATCTGGGCTGAGCGAATGTCCAACTTCCGCGCCGCTTGGAACTGGGCACAGGCTGACTGCTGGTTGAAGCATCTAAATGACCCACAGATAGAAGAACGCCGGTTGCACGATCTTGAGCGTGATCGAAGTCGCATCCGGGAGCTTATCCGCGACTTGGCTGCGGCAAAGGCATGGGGGCATTGCTTTTCAAGGCTAACCGTAGAGGAAAGTCAATATCTCATGGCATGGAAGAATGCGGTGCGCCGGATCGGTAAAGGTACCGGAAAGCACGCTGCCACGCACCGGAGAGCAGCTCGCGATCACATGGAGCAATGCCGTTCCGCGATCCCAGCATGGATCATGCCGTTCCACAGCGTAGCAGAAACCATGCATATAGGAACAGATAGCTTTGATGTGGTGATTATCGATGAGGCGAGCCAGTTAGGTCCCGAAGCCCTTTTTCTTCAGTATCTGGCAAGGAAGATCATTGTTGTTGGAGATGACAAACAGATCAGTCCGTATTTTGTAGGGACTGATCGGGAAGCTGTAGACATCCTGCGACAACAATACATTTCCGATATCCCTCACAATGATTCGCTTGGGGTAGACAGCAGTTTCTTTACTCAGGCAGAGATCCGCTATGGGGGTCGAATCCGCCTGCACGAGCACTTCAGGTGCATGCCCGAGATCATCCAATTTTCAAACGACCTCTGTTACCGCTCTGAGCCGCTTGTGCCATTGAGGCAGTACGGCACGAACCGTCTCACACCTGTCATCGTAACTCGTCACGTCACCGATGGGTACGTGAAGGGTGTGCGAGCCAAGATCAATCCTCCCGAGGCTCAAGCCATCGTGGACCAGATCAAAGATTGCTGCGAAGATCCGGCATACAAGGGGAAGTCCATGGGCGTGATCAGCCTGCTGGGGGGTCAGCAAGCCAAGTATATCGAGACTCTTCTCCTCGAAGAACTCGGTCCTGAGGAAATGGAAAGGCGCAATCTAATCTGCGGCGATGCTTACGCTTTCCAGGGTGATGAGCGTGATGTCATGTTCCTGAGCTTGGTTTCAGCTCCAACAGAAGGGCAGCGCATCGGAACGATGGCAGGGGCAGATGACGAAAGACGCTTTAATGTTGCGGCAAGCCGGGCGAAGGATCAGATGTGGCTCTTTCACACGGCTACGCTCAACGACCTGAGCTCCAAAGGTGTCCACTATCAACTGCTGCAATACTGCCAAAATCCTCGTGTCGAGCCCCTAACAATAGAGGGTCTGGATGTTGAAGGATTGAGAGTCATTGCGCGAACTGCAGATCGGGATAGAGATGATCAACCGTCACCGTTTGGTAGTTGGTTTGAAGTGGAGGTCTTCTTGAGGATCAGTGATCTGGGGTATCGGGTCATTCCTCAATTCGAGGTCATCGGATACTACATTGATCTGGTAGTCGAAGGGATGCAGGGGCGTCTTGCAGTAGAGTGTGACGGCGACGCGTGGCATGGTCCCGAACGCTATGCAGAGGATATGGGGCGGCAGAGAGATATGGAGCGATGTGGCTGGACGTTCTGGCGGGTGCGTGGAAGCACCTTCAACCGCGACCCTGATACCGCTCTCGAAGGACTGTGGAGTGAGTTAGACCGACTTGGAATCCATCCGACTTGTCAGGATACGGGAGAGGCTTAAAATACATATACCATGACCGCATCCAGACTAACCAACCATGAAGATCACGATCGTCTCCCCTGAACTCTACACGTATGGCTCGATGGTGATCGGCGGAGTTCTTGCGGATGCAGGATTCGACGTAACGCTCACCAAAAATACGGACGTCAGCGCGGACACTGACATAATACTACTGAGCTTATACTCGACACTCCACCTCCTCGACAGCAGGATCAGGAACTTCGCAGAGCAGAGCAGCAAACCGATCTATGTCGGCGGTCCTGTTAGCGCATATCCCGACATCATTCTCGGAGAACTGGACGTGGACTGCGTTATCGTCGGGGAAGGCGAGGAGTCGACGCTTGAACTGCTAAGTAACGGAGTTTCGGAAGATATCTCCGGAATCGCATTCAGAAACGATGGCGAGATCGTCCGGACTGAACCCAAACCTGCAAAACTCGAGAGACCGATGCCGCTGATACCTGATGACATCAGCGACCAGAGTATCAGGGGCGCGAATGTGTATATCGAGACACACAGGGGTTGCATCGGGGCATGTGGCTTCTGTCAGGTCCCGAAGTTCTTTGGAAGGACGATTCGGAGCCGGGAGATTGCGGACATCATCGCGGAGATAAAGGAGTTTAAGCAGCGCGGCGTTCGAAGAATCGCGATCAGTGGCGGAACGAGTTCGCTGTACCAGTACGACCAGCATGAAAAATCGGTCAATGTGAGCGCGTTCACAGAACTGCTGCAAGCGATCGCAGAGGTGATGGGGAGCAGAAATGTCTCGGTTCCCGACATCAGGGTTGATTATGTCAATGAGGAGATGCTTCATGCGATCCACGAATTCACGATGGGCTGGGTCTATTACGGGATCGAGTCAGGAAGCGACAAAATGCTTAAGGAGATGCGGAAAGGGGTTGATGCGGAGAATAACGTTTATGCGATCGAACTGGCGCAGCAGTGCGGCGTGAAGGTTGCCGGAAGTTTCATAGTCGGCTATCCGGGCGAGACTGCTGAAGATTACCAGTTGACAAAGGACTTAATCGAGGATACGTTCCTGGACGACATCTTCATAAGCATCGCAGAGCCGATCCCGGAGACGCATCTTTCAGAGCTCGTGCTAAAAACAGATGATTCGGATAATCCAACATTCACAGAGCACACAGGGGAGTATAAGTCATTGAAACTGACAGAGAGCGAGGCGCGGTGCTTCGATCTTGCGCTTCATGCCCAGATGTGCAAGTCAACGCCAAGTCTCCTGACCGATCAACTGTATCAGGCGTGTCTCGATGATGCCAGACAGCAGGGAAGCGATGTGCGTGCGGTAACGAGGCTGCTGCAGAAGTATCGCGGGAGATGAAACCCGCGGCATCCTTTCATGCCTTTGCTTTTTTCCAGATTCCGAACTCGAGCGCGTCTTTTGGACATGCATCGATACATACACCACATGCGTGACAATCGGGTCGCATCGTGTCACCATCCATTATCGCTTTGACAGACGGGCATGGCGACTTTAAAATGCATTTCTTGCAGTCATTACACTTTTCCCTATCAAGACGCACACGGAAGATGCTTATATGCTCAAGCAGCCACGTCAGGAGCCCGACCGGGCACACGAGATAGCAGAACGGGCGGTACACAAATACTGATGCGATCAGAACCGCGCCAACCAGAACTGCCAGCACCGGCTCAAAATGCCAGTCAAATAGCTCAAATGGGTTCAGGACGTTGTGGTATGTGTAAAGATCGTAACCTGTTGTCAGAATCATGATCAAACTGATGGCAAAGAGCGAAATTCGGATACTGTTCGAGATCTTAAACGGCAACTTGATCTTCTTCCCGGATGGTGCCGGAATCCTGTTTACGATCTCTTGCAATGCCCCAAACGGGCAGACCCATCCGCAGAACAGTTTTGCCCCGATGAC
>CBDAFH010000084.1:0-6951 GCA_965195165.1 uncultured ANME-2 cluster archaeon
TTAAATCCCGGCAATCCGAATATTCCGGTTCCATCCTGATCTTCGGATGTGGTTGTTGGTGCTGACGGTGTTACCGATGGTCCCGGTCCTGTGCCGACAGACTGCACCCTGATCGGCAGCTCGAGCGTATAATCCTCGGCATTCGCCATATCGTCTCCGAAGTAGTAGACCACTCTTCCTTCCACAGTGAAGTTTCCGACCTGGTTTGCAACGATCGCAACCTCGACATCCCTGCCCACGCCCGGCTTGATCTCGTAATCTGATGTGAACTGCCCGGCTCCCGACATGGCAAACCCGGATGAGGTGACGCTCATGCCGGACGGCGGGATTATGATCACCTGGACATGCATCACCGGCTTCGTTATCAGGTTTACAGCCGAGAGCTTGAGCAGGATGTTGTCTCCGATCACAACATCGGTCCTCTCGCCGTGCAGCTTCACACTTGCGTTCTTTGGCGCTGTGGGCAGCAGTCCTGCCGATGCGACGACTGTGAGCGTTATCGCATCCGATCTCGCGGTGTGGTGCTCTCCGCGATCGTCAGAATACGAGACCTCTGCCGGATCCAGGTTAAACGTGCCACCAAGAGGTGGCTTTATGACGTACTGAAGCGTCCGTGACTCGTCTGGCTTGAGCAGCGGATACTCTGCATGTACAGAACCGCTCACAAGCGTGAAACCCGAAGGAATGGAATCCGTAACCACGATATCCCTGATCTCGCCAGTACCGGTTGCTCCTGCGTTTCGCACAGTCACAGTCACCGTCGTCGTATCCCCTTCTTCGATCGTATGCGGCGAGGGTACTTTTGTTACAGAGAGCGCTGTTGCAGGGTATATCTCAACCCGAAGCGCTCCCGCGTTGTCGTCGTACCCGCCACGCTCACCTGTCGTGAGGCAGTCAAAGATGCTGAACCGGATCTTATCCCCGTCACCAGTGCGGTAGTACGTGTACGTGTGATTCTCAATATTGCTTACTGCTGCCTCTACCGGTTCACCATTAAACTCGATTGAATTGAACGGTTGGGAGTACGCATTTCCCTTGCCCATGCGAAACCCGGCGTCTGCCCAGCCCCAGTCCACATCTCTCCTGAACTGGAAGACGCCAGAGACCACGATTCTATATTCACGGTCTTTCTCAAGGACTATTGATGATTCAACCGATGAACCGGTGTCTTTTGATCCGAGCGCGTAGACCTGAACCGTATCGAGCGGGGGGTCCGTAGACGCGGACGCTGATGCTATTGTTAACATGATCAGCAGCATTGTGATGATGCTGAGAGTTACTCCCTGTATTTGATATCTTCTATACACTTTTCATAACCTCTCTTATTGCAAGCAGATTCAGACGTGATTGTGGCTTAATTGTTCTTTGCGTCGGGTCAATGAAGAACACATTTCTTCCAACTAAAAATATTTTTTCTTTATTTATCCTGCCATATTGCAGTATCTCTTCCTGCTCGAAATTCTTAAACTCCTCTATTATGGCTTTTTCTGAATATTCGACCTTTCCAAGCGCTATTTCATCAAATATCGAGAGCATCTGGCTTGTTCTGATTTTCAATAACTTTTTAGATTCGCTCTCTACATCTTTCCCATTCAGTTTTGCATTCACAAGCTCAACCAGGCATATCGGCTTGCCGCCACAGTAGTCCCGCGCAACAGCCGTCTCAGTAGCAGTAAAACCATACTTCCCTAAAAACGCGGCTGTCGTCTCCCGATCAAAATCATCAACCAGCAGATACCTGCACCGCCCCTCGAGCATCGCCTCGCTATGAACCTCCTCAATAAATAGCGAATCTGACGAGATCGTAAATACATGCGCTAAGTGCAATTCCTTTGTTAACCGGATAAAAAAGTTAAATAATTTGTATATCAGCAAATCATCTACTTTCAGGTCACCTATCACCTGCAACTCGTCAATTATCAGCACTGGCACGCTACCACTTTCGTAAAAAGCCCTGAGGACAGTTTCTATGTAAACAAAAGCATCCTCTGCATCCTTTTCCTCAAATAACTTTAGAAACATATCCTTTGGTATTGGAATCCCGTGATAGCTACCGGGAAGAACATTCACTATCGGTTTCAGAAACTCCTGTATCCTCCCATATCTTGCTTCATGTTCGACGTCGAAGAGAACTTTTATGAATTCATCGTAGTTACTGACGAATCTGCCCCTTAAATTTATGTAAAATACTTTCTGGTTTTCGGGAAGGTTTTTTATTAAATTATTTATGAGTTCTGTCTTTCCCGAGTTTATTGGTCCGTAGATGAAGGTGATCAACGTTGGCTCTGTGTCAAGCAGTCTCGTTATCTCTTCCATCTCCTCAATTCTATTGTGAAATTCGATTCGTCTCATATTCTTCTCCTCAGATATGCCGCCAATAATCCGGTGACAGCAACCACCGTACTGAATCCGGGCATGCTTGATCCCTCTGATTCTGACGAGCTTTCTGTTCGCTCCGCACCTGGCTCTGCCTCCGCTCGCACCGTGATCGGCAGGATGAGCGTGTGATCACACATCCGCAATCACCTCACGCACTGCAAGCAAATTCAACTTTGACTGTGCTCTCAGCTTCTTATCCACAGAATCCGCGAAAATGATGTTTTTCCCGACCAGAAACTTAATTTCATCGCTTATATATTTGTATCCAACCTTCTCCTTCCCAATAAATTCTGAAAGTATCCCCATCACAGCGCCAAACATCTCCTTATCTCTCGCTTCTAGCGAATACACAATCTCTTCTATCTGTCCCTTTCTTATCTTGAACATCTCTTCAGCCTTTCCTTTTCGGTCTTCCTCCGTATTCACGAGTTCAACTAAGCATATCGGCTTGCCGCCGCAGTATTCCCATGCAACCGTCATCTCATCATCGCTAAATCCATATTCCTCTAGAAATGCAGTTGTCGTTTCCTCGTCGAAGTCATCTACCAGTAAATATCTGCACCGATCTTCCAGCATCGCCTCGCTGTAAATCTGTTCTATGAACAGCGAATCGGAAGTCATCACGAATATGTGCGCCAGGTGCTTCTCCTTCGTCAGGTCTATGAAAAAGTTGAAGAGTTCATAAATGAGAAAACCATCCACTTTCACATCCCCAATCTTCTGCAATTCATCCAAAATCAATACCGGTTGCTTGCCAGCGCTCTTCACTTCTTCAAAAAGTTTGATTATATATGAAAATGCGTTCTTCGGCTTATTGTCCTTGAACACGTAGTCCAGAAACTCCTTGTTTATTGGTATCCCTGCAACCTTTGTAACGGATGAAACCAGCTCCGCAAGCGTCTCCTTCCTCTTCCGTTTCATCCCATCAGTCTCCATCTCCATCTCAAAGAGCGACTCGATAAACTCATCATAACTCGATAAGAATTTAGTCCTGAGATTTATGTAGAAAGGGGCATAAGCCTCTGGCAGTTCTTCGATCAGGTGGCTGACGAGCGTGGTTTTTCCGGAGTTTATCGGCCCGTAAATGAAAGTGATCAAGGACGGCTCTGTATGTAGTATCGACTGTATTTTTTTTATCTCCTTCTCACGATTGTGAAATTCGATTCTTTTCATCTTCTCTTCCCTCGTAGATATACCGCCAGCAGTCCGATAACCGCAACCACCGCCGCGAATCCGGGCAGTTCGCTCTCGGGACCCTCTGACTCTCCGGATTCGAACTTCGTGACAGTGGGTTCCGGCTCCACGATCAACGTGAGCGTCTCGCCAGAGTTCTCCTGAATCGTGATCTCTCGCTGGTACTGCCAGCCCGCGAGTCCCGCAGATGCCGATGCCGGCAGTGCCGCAAGCAGCAGCAGACCAGCAAGAACCGATGCCAGAACAGCCATTCTCATTTTATACATTCTTCATCACCTCGCGTATAGCAAGCAGATTCAGACGTGATTGCGGCTCGATGATTCCACCTTCCGGATCAAGGAACAAGATGTTATCTTTGATCAGGAAATGCTTTGCAGGTCTGTTCAATCCCTCATCCTCGACACGTTCCGCGTCCACTAACCTTCTGAGGATATCGACAATATCTTCCTTTTCAACCAGATATCCATCCGCTCCAATCGTTACTTTCGGCTTGGTATAATCCAGATAGTCAAGCAGATCCTTCAACTGGTTCACTCTTGTAGTAAGCATCTTCTTTACGAATTTCTCCTTTTCATCGATACGAATCAACTCCGTCAGGAAGATTGGCTTTCCGCCGCAGTATTCCCATGCCAACACCTTCTCCTCTTCAGTAAAACCATGCCCCTCCAGAAACGCGGTAGTAGTCCCGCAATCAAAATCATCCACCCGCAGATACCTGCACCGCCCCTGTAGCATCGCCTCACTGTAAACACCCCCCATGAAAAGCGAGTCAGATGTTGCCACGAAGACATGCGCCAGATGCTTCTCTTTCGTTAAGTCTATGAAAAAGTTGAACAGTTCGTAAATGAGAAAACCATTCACTTTCACATCCCCGATCTTCTGCAACTCATCCAGGATCAACACTGGTCGCTTACCCGAATTTTTCACCTCTTCAAAAAGTTTGATTATGTACGAAAAAGCATTCTTCGGCTTATTGTCCTTGAACACATAATCCAGAAACTCCTTGTTGATCGGTATTCCGGCAACCTTTGTGACAGATGAAACCAGCTCCGCGAGCGTCTCCTTCCTCTTCCTTTTGACCCCCTCAGTCTCCATCTCCATCTCGAACAACGACTCGATGAAATCATCGTAACTCGATAAGAATTTAGTCCTTAAGTTTACGTAGAAGACTACGTACTCATCTGGTAGTTCCTCAATCGTATGAGTGATTAATTCAGTCTTGCCGCTGTTTATCGGTCCGTAGATGAAGGTGATCAGGGTTGGTTGGCTATCCAGTATCGCCCGTATCTCTTTTGTCTCCTTCTCGCGGTCGTGAAATGAAATTCTTTTCATATTCTTCGCCTCCATAGATACATCGCAAACAATCCAATGATCGCAACCACCGCCGCGAATCCGGGCGACGGTTTTGGCGTCGGCGTCAGCGGTGTCGAATCATGATCATCAACAACCAGTGTAAGAGTCTCGTACCGTGTCGGGGACTTCGGGCTGCCCTCGAACTGGTAGTAGACCTCACTTGCAATTTCATGCGTTCCTGCCTGATCACCTGTGAGGCTAACCTCGATCGACCGCACGTTGTCGCCGGATTCAATCACCTGTGTGCATGAGTAGATTCCGGACCCGGCTTTCGCGAATGAACTGCTGGTGACCGAGACGCTGGATGGCGGCTTTAATATTAACTGAATGGTCATCGGGGGATTTCCGATCGGGTTGACTGCTGATAGCGTGAAGATGGCGTCCTCGCCTTTCTTGATCGTGGTTCTTGTGGTTCCGAAATACACGCTGGGTCCTGTTCGCTCTACTGTTATCGGGAGTTCTTGGAAACATGAGTTTGATTTTGAATCGGTTGCTTCGACCCTGATTGTGTGATTGCCCACCGAGAGGGAATTTGTTGTTACGGTGTACGTCCCGGCGCCATTTTGGGATTCGAGCATCAATCCATCGAGCAGTATTTTTATCGAAGTGACTCCGCTGGGATCTTTTGCGCCGTATGTTATTGTTACTTTTTCACCTTCTTCGAGGAATTCGTTGTCGTTGTATTCGATGATACTCGGAGTGAGGATGAACATTGCAGGCGGGTCCGTATCATCGGGGGTTGGGACTGGTGTTGGTGCAGGTGTGAACGCCGGAGGTGATGTGGGCGTTGGTGCAATGAGTTCAGGAAGGGCGATGGCGGCGGTGGGTTCCGGATTGATGTATCTACGGACGCGAGTCCAATCTACGTAGTGTGTTTCGCCGCCCCATGAGTATAACTGCAAATAAAGGGGACTATTTGGAACGTTTTCCCTATTCATTAATTCGGGAACATAATTCTGAAAACTCTCGGTTTTTGTGTTTGATCTCGCTATTCCAAGAACTTCAAAGGATGTTGGGAATTTTTCTGTCTTTGTTGCTGCCAAAAATTCACCATCATTGGCATTTGCCAGCTGCATTTTATCCATATCCGTCCAGCTACCAAACTCAAATCGATCGCTTCCGTCTATGGCAGTGTAGTCGTTTGTTGAACGCAAAAAGGATTTTGGCTCACTGCCGGTATCGCTCACCCTTGAAAACGATTCGAATATATAATTGTACCCAAAAGCTTCGACCTTCTCTGAAAGTACGCACTCGCCATTCAAGCTCAGAACACCATGCGAGACCGAGGGCATCCCACAATTTACATGCCATTTTATTTCGTCTATGTATACTCCTTCAAAATCATCAAAAAACTCAAACACTTCACTCCCATCACTCCCACTCTCCGCACCCGGATTCCCATACCACATCGTAATCCTATCATCGCTATTCGCAGGAATCTCATGTACTTTCACCCATATCCTCACACGTTCAGAGCCCGCATCAAACTCCTCGATCCAGTAACCCAGGTTCGCCCCGTCCGCACCCGTAAACCTAATATCATCGCCATCTACTTCTGCTTCTTCTGGAAAATCGCTGCCAGTAAGCTCCACCAGCACCTGATAATCACGTAGCGTCTCGCCAGAGTTCTCATGAATCACAATCTCTCGCTGGTACTGAAAGCCCGCGAGTCCCGCAGATGCCGATGCCGGCATCGCCGCAAGCAGCAGCAGACCGGCAAGAACCAATATCCCTGTGATTGCTTTTATTTTATCCATTTTTAGTCACCTCTACATCTCGTTTTCATTCCGACCCAAGCAGCCCACCAATCACCTCGAGCACCACAGCCAGTGGCATCCCTGTCTCTGCCGCAATCCTGACAGGCGAGCACCTATCCGGCTCTTCGTCTCGTCTTTTGAGGCATTCCATCAATGCCTCAGCAGGTGATGTGAAGTAATAACTCTGACCTACTTTAATCTTCCCAAGAACTCCTTTTAAGACGAGCGAATTGAGCACACGGGATGCATGAGTCCTGTGCCGCAAACT
>CBDAFH010000085.1:0-11379 GCA_965195165.1 uncultured ANME-2 cluster archaeon
GTTGCCGCCCATACCGAATACGAATGCTCCGATAACAGCAGCCAGTATCACGGTGATCGCAACCATCAGTATGACGCCGATGACCGGCGACACCGCATCTTCTCCCTTCTTAAAGCTTCCCTTCTCAATGTTTCTTATTGTCAAGATATATTCCCCCTTTATTTGGTTCGTTGTTCTATGGTTTTCTTCATCCTCTCAGCCCACATGTCTTCGCTATCGGTATACGGACATTCGAGATAATGCTCCACTGCCATCGCAACCGCATCTTTAGTCGTTGATAGTCCACACTTTGTCTTGAGGGCTTCGAGGTCTTCCTGTGTCATTACGGTTTGTACGTGTAGTATCTTAGCCATTTATCTCACTTCCGTAGTTATCTCATTACTATGATGAGGTATATAAACTATTTGGTATCAGGTGTGGGCGATCACAAAACGGTCGCGGTTCTAACATGATCGAAAGATCTTTTCGTGAGATGGTGGATCGCCGAAGGATTGTGATGATGCGAACACGCGAAACCCTATCATGCGAAGGCGCGGGGTGCACTGCCGGTTCTTCCAGCGAAATCGTCATGCCACAGGATTCTAACGCAAGCGCCGACGGCAGAGCCGTTACCGCAGGATATGATTCAGCGAAAGCACGCGACGAAGCCAGTACTGCCGAATGCTGTGCACAGAAAATTGCTCTCTTCTCTGTGCCCTCTGTGCCCTCTGTGGTTCTTCCAAAACCCAAATTTCAGAAGATAGCAAAAAGTCTCGTCTCGGTCGTGTTTTTCAATCTCTTCTGGTTGTATCTGTTTACCGCAGGGTGCGCAGAGTTTTAAGACTGATCCGATCCTCTGCGTTCTCCGCGTGCTGCCAACGGCTTTGCTTCGCATTCTGCGGTAAAATTTGAGGATACCGCGATTTCACTCGATCTTCAGACAGTTCCCCCCCCTACACCATGGCAACTCGACGACCGCTCCGATGCAAAAGAATTAATATCACGGCTGCGTAACTGTTACTCGGTTTTTATATAAAATAAAGAGGCGTAGCATGTATCTAAAAACAAGACTGGTTGACACCGTTCGCATCGACCCTGAACAGCTTGGGCTGCCGATTATAGCGGCTGTGGGAAAGGCACTTCGCGATAAACTCGAAGGGCAGATCGACAAGAAACTCGGCGCACTGGTCGCTATCCTCGATGTGGTCGATATCGGCGACGGTCACATTCTCTGTGGCGACGGGGGCGTGTATTATGAAGCGACATTCGACGCGCTCATGTACAAACCCATAATGCAGGAGGTAACAGAAGGAGTCGTCGTCGAGGTCGTCGAATTCGGCGCGTTCATCGGTGTCGGACCGCTCGATGGACTGATCCATGTGAGCCAGCTGACCGATGATTTCGTATCTTATGACGGGAAGAACGGTCGTCTCGTCTTCAAGGAGAGCGGGCGTGCGGTTACAGAGGGTGATAAACTACGTGCGCGCATCGTTGCGGTCAGTTTGAACGAACGGGATCCGCACGAGAGCAGGATCGGGCTTACGATGCGCCAGCCAGCACTCGGCAAACTGGAATGGCTCGAAGAGACTGCAAAGGAAGATGCTACAAAGGATGAGAGTAACAAGGAAGGGAAAGAATGAGTGAACAAGCGTGCAGAGACTGCCACAGGATCGTGAGCGGGCAGAACTGTCCGGTGTGCGGATCAAACTCACTTAGCAAGGACTGGAGCGGATACGTCGTAATTCTGGATCCGGACCTCTCGAGTATCGCTGCGAAACTGAATATAACGACTGCCGGAGCGTACGCTTTGAAGGTGCGGTAAGTGGTTCTTCTTCTTTCGGATCGCCTGAAATCAAGACTGAAAGTCCCGCATGGGACGCTGTATGCCGGATCCGGGCGAAAGACCATGGACCTGCTGAAGAGCGCGCCGGATTGGGGGAGTCCTGCAAAGATCATCTCTGTGGGCGATGTCACGACCTGCAACCTGATCGAATCAGGCATCCTGCCCGACATCTGCATCGTCGATCACCTCACCTGCAGGGCAGAGGTATCCGATGAAGTCAAAAATCGCATCCGGCATCCGGCATATCACGAGGTCACTGTCAAGAACCCTGCCGGCACCATCACGCCAGACCTTGTGACCGCTATAACGGATGCGATGAAATGCGAACGTCCCATCCGCATATTTGTGCAGGGCGAGGAGGATCTCGCTGTCATGCCCGCGGTCGTGCTTGCACCACTCTCCTCGATAGTTATATATGGGCAGCCATCGAGTGGATGTGTGCTTATCAAGGTGACCAGTGAAAAAAAAAAGGAGATACGAGAACTCTTGAAACAGATGGAAGATGCTAACGATGACAAATCGCTACGGAGGATGCTTTAATGGCTATTGAGATCGTAAAGGATGAAGAGAATGTACTTTTGAACAGACGGGATATCGTATTCAAGACCGAAGAAATTGGCATGTCAAGAAAGAGTGTGAAGAACACGCTTGTGGCACTTCTCGATACTACCCCCGAACTGCTGATACTCGATCGGATGAACTCGCAGTACGGCAAGCAGGATATACTCGGATACGCCCGGTTGTATGATAATGAGCAGAATCTGCGCCGGATCGAACCCGATTACATGATTGCGCGCAATGCGCCAGCAAAGAAGAGCGACGGGGGCGAGAGTTGATCATGCGCATAAACGAATACTATACCGTAGAAGAAAATAAGATCACACGTTCGAGGCAGTTCTGTCCGAAATGTGGCAGCGGTGTATACTTGGCTGAACATGCAGACCGCATGACATGCGGAAAGTGTGGATACACTAAATACAAACAGAAGATGAGTTAGATGAAGCGCTATCATCTGATAGCTGCCCTATCTCTTCTGATGGTGATGGTTGTAAGCTCGATCGGGTGCATCACGCCTACCGATCCCATACACCATCACCAAACCATCCGCAGACCCGGACGGGGGGTCGTCCTTCTGGGGTATCAATCGGTCTGCAAACGTCAGTGAGTCGCCTTTCCTATGGAAGGTCGATCTGATCGAGAGGAGTTGTAGTTGCGGCAGCAGTGGCAAGGACCTGTATGTTGCAACAGCGCTGGTAGATCCGCAGACCGGGGAGATTGTGGACGCAAAGACCTACTCGATGTCTGAAAACAAGTATGGGCAGAGTACCTGCATAAGTGCCTGCCACAAGTAATTAATATACGAAAAACGCCCCCTATAATACCGATGATGCTCAGATCGACCGGCGTCGCGGGGCTCGATGAGATTCTCGGAGGATTTCCAAAACCATCGACCATCCCCTTCGCAGGTACCGCTGGTGTCGGCAAGACGATGTTCGTGCTCGATTCACTATCGAGTGTGGCAGAAGACGAATCAACGCTCTACATCCCGATCACCACCAGACAGGAGAGAAGAGCGGATTTCGCAGATACTTTTCCATTCATGCCCGAATCGATCGCGGTACATCCGATCGACAGGATATCAGCAGAACGCGATCCATTATCCGCGTTGATCGATATCGGGAATGCCGTCGCATCGTCCGGTGCTAGCAGGGTTGCAATCGACCCGATAACTCCGCTTGGATCTGCATTTTCGGAACAGGAGCAGCACCGATTCGTAGGAACGCTCGATTCGATGGCGCACGAATGGGGGGTGATCACACTTGCCACCGGTGAATTGACCGCATCCGAGATTCACACATCGGTTGTCATCCATTTTATGGACGGGGTTCTGTATCTCTCCTACGAAGAGAGCGAAAAACATGTTTTGCGCAATCTCAGGATATTTAAAACCCCGAACATCGCGGGTAACCAAGCATTATCGAATATATTCGCCTTTAATATCTCCACGAGCGGTGTACGGGTGTTCCCGCATCTGAAAGTCGGTGCAGCGCACCCGGATCTCTCGGTGCGCGTCCCGACAGGTATCCAGGAACTGGACGGGATGCTGGAAGGGGGGATCCCTGAAACATACTCGATGCTGATTGCCGGCGGTCCCGGTACCGGGAAAACTGTTTTTGGCTTGCAGTTTGCCAACAAAAGCCTTGAAAATGATAAACCATCCGTCATCGTCTCGTTTAATGAATCGCCCGACCAACTGATCGCTGAAGCGATGCGGCTTGTATGGGATCTGCAGGGGTACGTCGAGAACGACATGCTCAGGTTCGTTTATCCCTCTGAACAGGTCTCTTCTGATGAGCATCTCTGGCAGATCAAGGACGCGGTAGAGTCGATCGGTGCCAGATCACTGGTCTTCGACGGGATCATGGATATGAAGACTGTGTTTTGTGGATCTGCAAATGTCAGGGAATATATCTACTCGCTGATCAGGTACCTGAAGTACATGAATGTCACCTCGCTCTTCATAAGCGAGACCGAGAACGTCTTTTCATTCGGGATACCGGATGCTGGCACGTCTTTTCTGGTGGACGGCATCGTATCGCTCAGGTACATCAGGAAGGAGTCGGGCTTGCGAAAACTCCTGCTAATCTTAAAGATGCGCGGAACCGATCACGACCGCAGGATAAAGGAGTATGCGATCATGAATCATGGAATAAATATCATGGAGTGGGATAAGTGAAATATGCCGTGATCGTATGCCCGAAATGCAAAACCCATGTGCAGATCATAGAGTATGGCGTAAAATCGACCGTGTGCCAGCGATGCGGCAGCAGACTGGATCTGAAGAAACTCAAGATATGGCACACGACCACCGACCTTGCTGATGCGGTCTCGGTGCGCACTGCGCTTCTGATGAAACTAGATGAGTGATCTGCGGTCACCGATCAGGTCAGTGAAACGCCAGGTTCAGTATCGCAAGCGTGGCAACGACCGCTTCCTCGAGCCGGACCGTCGCGGTTCCCTGATCTGGCAGGACATTTAGCGTATAGTCAAATTCCGCAATAAAACTCTTCCCCCCCTTCTCTTCTCCCTTCTTTCTTCTCTTCTCTTCATCCATGATCTCAGAGATTCCTTTGTGCGGCGCGCCAAATACCACCAGCACATCCCCTGATCCGGATTCTGCCCCGATCTTCCGGAGCAAGTCGGCGTCGATGGATTCTCCATACCTGCTGGTCGCAATTATAAGTCCCGGGGTCAAGGTCAGTGCTCTGCTCAGACTGCCCGCTTTCGCAACAGAATAGCCCCAGTATCCCGCGATCTCGTCGTCGTCGACAGGAACCGCCTTCAGCGGCTTATTCGATGTGACTCGCACATTCACACGCTCGCCCTTCTGCATGGAAACATTCAGAAATGCAGATCGCTTTGATCCGATATCCACCCACGAACCGTTTTCATGCACCCTAACCACAACCCCGACACGCATATCCCCGATCTCGATCTTTTCTGCATCGGGGTGATGCGGCGTCCGCAGCGGCGGGATCGTGCCTGCATACCGCAGATCTCCCGCCAGTGGAAAGAGGCGTTTCCGCAGATACTGTGGGGTTTCGGCATAGTTGAGGATTCTCTCGATCAGTTCGGTCTCGTCGAGATCGGGGTCCCGATATATGACGATTCGGTCCGCACGGAATACCGATGCCGCCCTTGCGATCTGCCCGATCTTTGCGGTCTTGCTGCGCAGGTCGCTGGCATCGATTGCGAGGGAGGATGGGAGCAGTATGGATAATGATCTCGGTTTCATCGGATGCATGAGTGTCTCGTTTCGGGGGTTGTAAAGTTACTCCGGAGAGGGGGTGCCCCGCGTCTTATAGTATTGTGCAGTCCCGTTCACAGAGATTTATATAGGATACGTTTTGATTTAACAGCATGGAGCAGAGAGAACTCTGCAAGGATCGGCACACGATTTCGCGGCTGGCTGGTAATTATACGAAGCACAGGTACCTGCCCCGTACCAAGTGCGGAATCTGGTTGCTTTGAGTAGACAGGTGATTGGGAATGAAAAAAACTACAGTCGGTTTAATAACCATAATAGCGATCGTATCGATCGTGATATTTGCAGGATGTGTTGAAGAAGAACACGTTGAAGAAGAACGTGTTGAAGAAGAACGTGTTGAAGAAAAGATATCCGCAGCAGAGGATATACATAGAGTGATCTTACTTATAGGGAATGGCGCGACCCGAATTGAAAAAATACGTTTGGAAATTGGCGCGTATTCGGATGCGAAAACAAAACTTACAGCATCCGAAGTTGATTATGAAGAAGCTTTAAAAATACTCAATAAAGCCGCAACAGACTATGATGATGAAAAGGATGCAATCCGGACTGCTAAAGTGATGTGCAGCTACAACTTAGATCGCGTTGCCGCGTTTCGAATTTTAATCATCTGCTCAGAGCATCTTGATAAAGTAGATGCATACGCGGAAGGTGATGATTTCGCGTCGATGAGATCAGAGCTTAAGCTGGCTGAAGATGCTTTAAATGACGCACTGCCTTTCATATCCACAGCAAAAGAAAAATGTTTCAGTATTGATATCGATACAGCCCCTGCAGAATCCAGAAGCGAACTTTTAGAGAATAGAATCTCGATTGAGCAGAACGAAAAGATGATTTCGGAGTTCGGTATGTTGATATCCGGAGTGCATCCGTACATCGATGGGGTGGAACACCTGCAAAAGGCGATCGAATACATGCAAAACGAAGAGTGGCATCGTGCAGAACTCGAATTTAGCAAATGTCCCGCCGACTTTTCAGAATCCAAAGACCGCCTTGTGGATCTAAAAAACTCGGAATTCGTAGAAATATCAGTTCCAGCCATAACAAGATATGGCATTTTGACAAAAATGCTGGATGCCTTGCCTCACTTCGAGGCTGGATGCAGATACGCGGACAGGGGCGATTTCAAAAAAGCCGAAAAGGAGTTTAATAAGATTCCTGCGTTTTGAAAGCAACCATTTCAGAGCACATATTATACTCGCCATGGGCGTCATGCCATCTGGTGTTATGCGTTGTTTTGATTGGCGTCAATTTGAATCTTATGCCGGATGTTTCGGTTTTGGATATACGGAAAAGCCGAAGTCTCAATCCAACACCACATAATGAGACTGCATCCTCCGGTACTCCGGTGCAAATGGTTAAGCAATGAACACCAATTCAATAAGCAAGGACATGACACGAGTACTTGCAACAGGAACGTTTGACATCCCGCACCCGGGACATCTATTCTACCTATCGCAGGCTTCCGCTCTCGGCGATGAACTGTATGTCATCGTTGCGCGGGCAAGCATGATAAAGCACAAGCCAAAGCCGGTTCTCCCTGACGAGCACCGCCTTCTGATGGTGCAGGCGCTTAAGGTGGTAGATCATGCGGTTCTCGGAAGCGAAACCGATATCTTTGAGCCGCTTCATGAGATCATGCCTGACATCATAGCGCTCGGGTTTGACCAGCATTTCGATGCCGGGGACTTGGAGCGTGGGTTGGCGGATCGCGGCTTCGATACCGAAGTGGTTCGGGTCAAGGTATCGAACTCTGATCGGTTCTGCAGTACAAGGAGGATCATCGATCGGATTCTCGAGATGAATAAGATTTGAAAATTGGGAGCACTGTCCTGACATACGATAGTTTGCCACAGTGGGCGTTATAACCAAATCTCCCGAACACCGCAAATCATATACCAGATGAGATCATTTTAATCATCCATGTCTGACTGGATCGCGTGGGCTGCGATCGAAGGTGCCATGACAAAGACCAGACAGATGCTCTTTGAGCCCTTTGATCTTACAAAATGGGTGAAGCTTGCGATAATACTGTTCTTCATCGGCGGTACTGGCGGTGGCGGAGGTGGCGGCTCCAATTTCAACTCAAACCCATCGGGCAGCAATTTTGGGGATTTCGGTGACTCACAGTCGGATGCGGAACTGGATGCTTTTGTCAAGGAGGCTGTATCAGGAGTATCGGCATTCGTAGACCAGTACATGACATACATCGTGCTTGCAGTGCTCGCATTCCTGTTGGTGATCGTGCTATTCTCCTACATCTCAAATGTGATGCAGTTCGTTTTTGTCGAATCCGTGGTGAGAAACCATGTCACGATCAGGGCATATATCAGGAGTAATCTTGGGAATGGCCTGCGGTTGTTCATACTGAACTGGGCGCTCGGGATCGTATTCTTAATCGCCATCATCCTATCGCTGCTGCCAGCATTGTCAGCGGCACTGGACGGTAACTTTTCCGCCCTGTTCTTCGGATCATTTATCCTATTCTTCCTTGTCCTCGTGCTCGGCATCATAATACTTGCGATTATAGGTTCGTTTATCAATCTGGCGATCCCTGTGATGCTGTACGAGAATGTGGGGATATTAAAGGCGCTTTCAAAGGTGATCAGTACCGCAATGCACAGCATTCCACAGGTGCTGGTTTACTGGATCATACGGGGCGTGCTCGGCATCATAATCGGTATCGCAGCCGCTGTCATCGGTCTCATCGTGTTCTTGATCACAGGACTCGTCCTGTTGCTGATCGGCATCGCGGTTTACATGATTCTCACGCTGCTGGGATTCGGATTTACTGATCCGGCAGTCCTGATCGTGCTCGGATTGCTCTTTATTGCGCCCCTTATGGTGCTCATATTCCTTATCCTCCTCGCAACCGTGCCGCTTCCGGTATTCATGAAATACCATACGCTCCTCTTCCTCAGGAACTGGTATGCAGATATCGTGCCGTTCTGGGAACCCGTGTCCGAACCGGTGTCCGAACCTGAGTGATGGCAATCCGAAGCCCGACTCCGCGAAGGCTATTTGGGGTGTTGGGTTCGATTAGAAGTAGATCATGTACAGAACCGTACTGCTCGCCATCATAATCGCTGCATCAATCTCGAACTGCTGTGCAGAAACCAGCGGCAAGGACAACATCACCTTCGCGGATGCGCCATACACGGTGTACGTCGAACCCGGATCAGACGCGTCCTTCAATGCCACGCTTATGAACGCGGGGGCCGGATATATAGACGTGGGTGTGATTGTGCGGTCGGTGCCCGACTGGCTACTGGTAAACGGCACAAATAAACTGAGAGTGATAAGGAGAGGGGGATCGATGGCATATCCGATCACAATCCATGCAAGCAGGGACGCGCCGCCGGGAACACACCATTTCGAGATTGCGGATCAATCGAGAATCGATAAGCGCACATGGGAGCAGGTTGACGTGCACGTGATGGGGGAAGGTGAGACTGTGCCGGCACGAATCGAGGCGGCGGAAGAGGAGGAGGAGATCGCAGAGGTCGTAAAGAGATCCCCCGATCTTGGTTTCATCCGTGTGCGGTCGTATCCGTCCGCGGCAGATGTTCATCTCGATAATGTCTACCAGGGCGCGACAGATGTGGATTGGTTCTGGATCTACAATGTAACTCCCGGCAACCACACGGTTTCGGTAGAGAAGTACGGATACGAACGTTACACGGAAACCGTCTCTGTTTCAGAGGGGGATATGATCGTAGTATCAGCGTCCATGTCTGAGATCCCTGCAATCCCGTCGGAGACCGCGCCTGAAAAAGTGCCAGCAGAATTGATACCGCTTGCAGTCTCGCTCCTCGCGGCAGCGGTCATCGCAATCACAATTCACCGCCGTAACCGGAACACGTGAGAAGAAGCGAGGATAACGGATAACAAGAGACTTTGCTCGGAAGTTCGGATGCTATAGAAAGGATTATCACTCCATGCACCATACTAACCAAACAGCAGGTGGAACAATGTCATTTGGAAGTTTTATAGACCAGTTGAAGGCAGACGGAAACTTAATCGAGATTCAGGAGCCCGTATCCCCGGAATATGATGCCGCAAGGATCGCGGGAAACGAGAAACCACACTTCTTCCACAACATCAACGGTTGTCGTGTCGCTGCGAATCTACTCTCATCAAGAGTTGCTCTCTGCACGGCACTCGGGATCAATAGGGAAGATATGGCGAGACATCTCGCATCCGTCGAACCAGATGGGGAGATAAGACTTGTTGCAGACTCCCCAACAAAAGAGATCAGGAGCAAGCCAGATCTGTCAAAACTGCCGGTTCTCACCCATTTCAAAAACGATCCCGCCCCTTACATCACAGCAGGCGTCCTCGTGACCGAGATGGACGGGATAATGAATGCATCCATCCACCGGATGATGGTTATCGGGAAAGATAAACTCGCAGCGCGCCTTGTTGCGCCGAGACACACATACCTTATGCGCAATAAGGCACTGGCGCGCGGAGAGAAGCTCCCCGTCGCAATAGCGATCGGGCTTGACCCGGTAGTCCTATTTGCCATCTGCACACGCGTACCTGCGGGCACAGAGTTTCGTTACGCGTCAGCACTGCAAGGAGCGCCGCTTGAGGTCTTCGAGTGCGACAACGGCATCCGGGTGCCGCACTGCGAGATCGTGCTTGAGGGATACATCGGGGAAGAGACTGCGGACGAAGGTCCGTTTGTTGACATCACAGGGACGTATGACCGGGTGCGAAGCGAGCCAGTGATCCACTTAACAGGGATGATCCACCGGGAGGACCCGGTCTACCATGCGATCATACCGTCAGGCGACGAGCACAAACTGTTGATGGGAGTTCCGTATGAGCCGAAAATATTAAGCGCTGTAAACGGGGTTTCCGATGCAAGAAATGTCGTGCTGACGAAAGGCGGATGCTGCTATTTCGATGCGGTGGTGCAGATTAAGAAACAGACCGAGGGCGACTCCAAGAACGCTATGCTTGCAGCGTTTGCAGCGCATCCGAGTCTCAAGAACGTGGTGGTGGTCGATCCTGACATCAACATCTATGATCCAAGCGATGTCGAGTTTGCGATCGCAACAAGGGTGCTTGGTGATCGGGACGTACTGATGATCACGAATGTACGCGGGAGTTCGCTCGATCCGATCTCTGCTCCGGATGGCACGACCACGAAGATCGGCATCGATGCGACGATGCCTCTTGGTGCGGAAGAGGAGTTTGTGCGAGTTATAGAGTGATTGTCTAATTATGGCGATGCGGTCTGGACCGCGAACCAGTGAGAACCAAGAGCCCTGCAACTACTTCTGGTTTATCCATTTTTGATCACCCATCCCTAATCATTTCTCGTATCGCAAGCAGATTCAGCCTCGACTGCGGCTTGATGATTCTTCTGACTGAATCAACGAAGAGAATGTTCTCCCTGACGAGGTATGTGATTTCCGGTGTAATCATTTCATAAGCATAAGATTCTTCATCCGAAAATTCATCGAGAATTCTTGTTATAGTATCATATTTTAATTCTATCTCTTCATCTTCAAACAAAATCTTCTTGTTTACGAGCTTTAAGACTTTTATTCGCTGATTTATCTCACCAGTCCTGAGCACAAGCATCTCTTTAACTTTTTCTTCCCTGTTTTCACAATTCACGAGTTCAACCAGATATATCGGATTTCCACCGCAGTATTCCCATGCAACAGTCTTTTCTTTATCGCTAAAGTTATACCTGTCCAGAAAATCCATCGTC
>CBDAFH010000086.1:0-5082 GCA_965195165.1 uncultured ANME-2 cluster archaeon
GAACGGTTTTGTGATCTGGTACAGGTCTGATGTTCGCGAGCAGATGTTAGTGAACTTGTAGTCGAGGTCAGGAAAACGTTCCTCGAGGATCATCTTTGAGATGTCACACCCGATCAGGGTGGCGGGCGCCGTTATCTCTTCGCTATCCAGGTATCTCCCGGATAAACCTGATGTGAAGCAGGGAAAGACCGCATCCTCGCTTTCGAACTGCCGCAGGTCAAGGATGTTCTCTGTGAATACGACACCGAGTTCGCCGAGCAGACAACTGTCGAGTTGTCCGACCATGTATGTGAGCCATCCCGGAACAGGTGGGATCACATCGAGCACATCGATCTCGAGGAGGTCGCCCGGATCGGGTCTGTGCACAAATGTGAGATGTTGGTCCACGCTTTTGAAGATGATTGTGTTTATCGCACCCGTGCAGCATCCGTGCGCCATCTTCACAAGTTCGGTGCGGTTGTGCATATTTACCAGTTTACCGTATTGTACAACCTCTTCCCCGGATGCGATCCTGGCAAGCGATGTTACCGTCCTGAATAACCCCTCTCCTTCGCTTGTCACACTGTAGACCGCGCAGCCGTCTGCCGCAAAGATGAGCAGGTACTCTGAGAGGAAGTATATCTCAGACTCCGCTGCCCGACTGGTCTTGCGGCGCAGAAGTTCATCGTGCGCGTCAGAGAGCGTCTCATCGGTGCGGATCGCACCCACGCATTTGTATTCGGCTGGGAAGATCATATTAGCATCCATCCTTGGTGTCTGGTGCTCTACCTGCCAGATAAACAGATAACGGATGCTCTGGTCAATAAATCTTTGTGTTGGAGCCGTAAATTCCCGTGTCGGCACTGCTGGCTTCGGCGCCGCTTCGCAGATCGCAGATCGCATTCACGAATCTCGAAACCACAACATTGATAGGAGATCACGCCATCACTGGTTTGATGAGCAAAAAAAAGATTGCGAGACAAACTGCGGAAGAGAACGAATCCGCTGAAGCTGTCACACCGCCAATCGACCGGCATAAGCGGCACGTCGATGGCATCAAGAAGACCGTTGTATCATCCATTCTCGGCATAGCATCCGGCGCAATATGCTATCAGTTCCTGACGCCACAATCGAGTAATTTCTCATACCTGATACTGCTGCTGGCATTCTACATCCAGAAGCCCATTTATATATATCTGGGAATGGATGCAAACCTGTTTACATGGAAAGACTGGTTCTATATCGCTTTCATGACCATGATCCTCTGGTTCGTATCGTGGACATTACTCTTGAACCCCTGACGATAGAATGAATAAAAGAATCCTTGCAGTTCTGCTGGTTCTTGTAGTCGCAGCATCCGGGTGCATAAACACCCACCGCATCGAGGATACCAGGGTTTCGATGAACACCGATGTGACCATCACGGTGATGCACCCTGATGTATCCGAAGCGGACCGTGCCATCGGTCGCGCGTTTGCGGAGGTCTACAGAATCGAGCATCTGATGAGTTGTACCGAAGAAGGAAGCGAGGTTACAAGACTGAATAAGAACGGATCCCTCCCGAACGCATCTTCTGATTTGCAGCATGTCGTTACTAAATCGGTCGGATATTCGGAATTAACAGGCGGATCGTTCGACATCACTGTTTTACCGGTTATAAATCTATGGACAGAGAGAATGCGTGCCGGAGCTCCCCCGACAAGTGATGAGATCAACGAGACGCTGGAACTGGTGAACTATGAAAATATAACGATTGGAAACGGCAGCATCTCATTTAGTCAGGGATCGATGGGTATCACTCTCGGCGGCATTGTAAAGGGGTACGCAATCGATCGGGCGATCGAGGTGTTAAAGGAGAATCATATAGAGCATGCGCTTGTGAATGCCGGCGGCGATATCCGGGCGATGGGTTCCAAGACGGAAGATGAGTCCTGGAACGTCGCTCTCCGTAATCCTAAGAACAGAACCGAGCATATAACCGTCTTAAACCTGTGCGATATGTCTGTTGCAACGAGCGGGAATTATGAGCGGTATTTCAGCAAGGAGGCGCGGGCATCGCACATCATCGACCCGAAGACCGGATATGCAACCGGTGAACTGTTAAGCGCAACGATCATTGCAGAGAGCGCAACCGATGCCGATGCACTGGCGACTGCTGTATTCGTGCTCGGTGAGGTGGATGGCATGGAACTTGTTGAGCGTCTGGACGGAATCGAGGGGCTTATCATCACCCCGGATCGGCGGATTCTGCGATCGAGCGGGTTTGGGGCGTTTGAGGATCGTTACATTCCGTGAGATTTCCTGACGTGGTGCAGTTCCTGCGGCTGATGAGTGTGCAATAAGATAATTTAAAGAGATACAATTCATGATTGGAACTATGAATGTATCCTCCAGCCTGCCTCGTATATTTATCTCATACGCACGCAGCGACGGAGAAGACTTTGCCAGAAACCTGCGCTGCCGTCTGATCGAGGAATATAGCTTTGCCGTGTGGCAGGACAGAACCAAGATGCAGGTGGGCGAAGCCTGGTGGCAGCAGATCGTTGCCGCGCTCACAAACGAACACGTCGAATACATGGTGCTGGTGATGACCCCTGCTGCAATGCGCTCGGATATGGTGCGCAAGGAATGGCGGCTTGCCAGGCAGGAGGGTGTTTGTGTACTGCCTGTGATCGCCGCACCTGATCTTGACTTCCAGAGCCTGCCCCACTGGATGCGTGCTGTGCACTTTACAGACCCTGGCATTGATGAGGAGTGGACACGGTTCATCCGCACCCTCGAAAGTCCATGTCACGAAAAGCGTGTGCCGTTTATGGCGGAGGATCTGCCAGAGGACTTTGTGCAGCGTTCTTACGAATTTAACAAGCTTGTTTCCTGTCTGCTCGATTGCGAGTGTGAGGATGCGATTGCTATTACCGCTGCACTGCGCGGGGCTGGCGGCTACGGAAAGACCTCTCTTGCCAAAGCCCTCTGTCACGACGAGCGCATTTTAGAGGCGTTCTACGACGGCATTCTCTGGGTGACTCTCGGGGAGAATCCCGGCGATCTCACAGGACGTGTCGAGGATTTGATCGAGATTCTGAGTGGTGAACGGTCCGGCTTTGCACGTCTTGATGCAGCGACCTCGCGTCTTGCAGAGTTGTTAGCAGACCGGCATATATTGATCGTGATCGATGACGTCTGGAACAGGGCACATCTCAAGCCTTTTGTGCAGGGGGGTCCGCTCTGCGCACGTCTGATCACCACAAGGGACAACTCAAGTCTGCCAGAAAGCGCAGCAAGGATCCCTGTGGATGCGATGCAGAAGGATGAGGCGGTTGAACTCTTAAAGATTGGGCTTCCCCCTGCTGATCATGAGGCGCTGCAAAATCTTGCAGCAGACCTGGGCGAGTGGCCCCTGCTTCTGAAACTGGTCAACAGTGCTCTTAGAGAACATGTCAGCCAGAGTCTGGATATTAATCAGGCACTGGCTTATGTGAATGAAGATCTATCTGAGCTTGGCTTGACCGCGTTTGATGCAGAAGACCCACTTGCGCGGGATCAGGCTGTAGCAGCAACGCTCGGCTTGAGTCTCAAACATCTGAACGAAGACGAACGTGCCCGCTTTGGCGAACTGGCGATCTTTCCGGAGGATGTTAACATACCACTGTCTGCTCTTGAGAAGTTATGGGGCATGACAGCAGTTCACACCAGACGTCTCTCTCAAAAGCTGTACCACCGCCTATCACTCCTGCAGACATACGATGCAGCAGACCCGACGATACGGCTGCATGATGTGGTACGGAAGTATCTGATCCAGGAAGAGGGGGAGACTCTTCCGTCCATCCACGAGCAGTTTCTTGATTCTTATGGGCTTGAAAGATGGATCGACATACCAGCTAACGAGTCCTATCTCTGGACTCATCTGGCATATCATCTGGTCGAGGCAGGACGAAAAGAGGAACTGAGGCAGCTTCTCTTTGATTTCGACTGGATACAGGCAAAGCTGGAGGGCACCGACGTCAACTCCCTGATTGCAGATTACGATTATCTGTCGGATGATTCTGATCTACGCCTCGTGCAGGGCGCAATCCGGCTATCCGCGCATGTGTTAGCCCGGGATAAGACACAGCTTGCCGGACAGCTTTTGGGTCGCTTGAAAACCTTTCAGGAATCCAGAATTCAATCGATGCTAAATCAGGCTCGTGAATGGGAAGGTGATTTGTGGCTCTGCCCGCATGCAGCCAGTCTGATACCACCCGGGGGACCATTGATACGCACACTGGAAGGTCACACCATCTCGGTCGATGCGGTTGCAGTTACGCCAGATGGAAAACACGCAATCTCAGGATCAGGGGACGACACCTTGAAGGTCTGGGATCTTGAGAGCGGAGAAGAGATACAGACACTCACCGGTCACACCAGCCCGGTCAAGGGGGTTGCTGTTACTCCTGATGGAAGACACGCAGTCTCGGGATCACGGGACAATACGCTCAGGGTGTGGGATATTGCGAGCGGAGAAGAGATACGGACACTCGTTGGTCATACCGGCTCGGTCGGTGCGGTTGCAGTTACGCCAGATGGAAAACACGCAATCTCAGGATCAGAGGACGCCACCCTGAAGGTCTGGGATATCGAGAGCGGAGAAGAGATACAGACGCTCAAAGGTCACATCAGCTCGGTCGGTGCGGTTGCTGTTACGCCAGATGGAAAACATGCAATCTCAGGATCATGGGACACCACCCTGAAGGTCTGGGATATCGAGAGCGGGAAGATTCTCGTTTCGTTCAGCGGGGACGCCCCTCTTCGTGCCTGCGCCATATCACCAGACAGTAGAACCATCGTCGCAGGCGACGCGTCAGGCAGGGTGCATTTCCTGCGGCTGATTGGTGCATGAGCTAGAAGCGCGGATGAATTTATCTGGTTACAAACTATAGGTATGAATCATAGTGCAAAGGAGGAGAAAGTATGGAGAGTAAGAGCCCCACAATCGTTGTTACTGGAGATGTCTGCATTGACTGGCTGCAATGGCCCACAAAACCGGAAGATACGGGGCTAAACTGGAAACTTTACGCAGGAACGCGCATGACCGCAAAACCCGGAGGTGCGCTTCTTTTAGCAGAT
>CBDAFH010000087.1:0-5495 GCA_965195165.1 uncultured ANME-2 cluster archaeon
ATCATCTCGCTGTCCGCACCCTTTGCGTGTCCGACCATATCGGCAACTGTGGTGCAGATGCTCAGGAGATAGTGCGGGATGCAGAGATCGCATCCTGCCGGGAGGCTGCTTATCGATTGGTTCACCAGATGTTTCAGTTCATGGAGGCGCCGTTGCTGTGCATCGGTAAGCGTGGCTTTCGCAATCTCTTCTTCTGGCTCCTCTGCCGTTACAACAGCAGATTCGACATCCTCTGTCTCTTTTGCCGCTTCTGTCGCCTCTACCGCCTCCACATTCCCTGCCATTTCCACCGCATCTACAGTCTCACCCCAGACCACCTGATACGCCTCTGTCATGGCATCTCGCACCTTATCGCTCGGATCGTCGAGATGGCGTTTGAGCGGCTCTTTTGCGAACTGCACAAGGTTCCTGTTCTTCTGTCCGATGCGCCTGATCGACTGCGCGGCATTGGCGCGAACGCGATCATCGGCGTCGTCGAGGAGCACGATCAGATGTGGAATAACGTTTTCATCGACCTCTGCGGACGCGCCAGCCATCAGGGCGGATCTGGCACGCTCGTCAGCATCGCGGCTGTGCAATTGATCGATGATATTCTCTTTTTTCCTTTCGAAGAGTTTGTGTGCACGTTTTTTAATAGATAGTTCCTTATCCTTCGATTTCATAAGTATAAGCGAGGTTGCAGCCATTAATATGATGACAATCAGTACAAGCGTCCCGAAAACACGATTTTTAGCGTTCTCTCTCCCCTTCCAGTCCGCATACAGCGATTTCTTGGTGCTGTTCGCCTCGTTTACGATAGATGAGATCGTTCTCTGATGCTCTGTCAGATCGCCTAAGAAAAAACCGGTTCCATTCACCACCTCCACCATCTTCCCGTCCACCTCCATAAACCGCTCACCAAAAGTGGAAAGCACCCCGTAATCCGCAACATCCGAACTTGCGATATCATTGCTCAGCACATCGAGCGAGTCGCATGATGTGATCAGGCTGATGCGGGTTCTTTCAATCACCTGCGGCGACCCTACAAGCGCTTTGATGGCGCCAATCTCATCAGGATCGAGCTTTGCTACTGCCTCCGCTGCACCCTTCCATGCAGCCGCCTCAAGAACCGCATCGACGATCGGTGCATCGGTCACAACCGTACCATCGTCTGCGAAGACCTCGATTCCTCTCCCGCAGACGACGTTTTTGTAACTGACGACATAGTAGTTCTCCGCACCCATCGAGACCACAGCGATGGTATCGATCGAGTAATCGAGCAGTACCCGGTTTGCATTCGCGGCATCTACAACTGTATCATCATCGATACTCCCGGTCATGCTTGCATCGGGCAGTCCCCTATCCGGCGTGACAACCGGCGCAGTAGCCCGTGAAGTGGCAGGTGTGGCGATGGGCGCGTTGCCCGGTGCATCTGGCGCATCGGGGTCGTTAGGATCATCAGGAGCGGCAGCCGCACCCATGTTCATGCCCCCGATGCAGAGCGCGGCAATCAGCGCGATGACAAGCATTGTTATAATCTTCATAATATCCCCTGTTTCATCCGTTTCACAATTTCAGGATTTTCATACATCTCCTTTGCATACCTAAGTAGAGTGTCTGCGATCAATATCCGTATCCCATGTTCGAGATCGTCTCCTGATCGATCCGCAAGCAAACTCTTTGCAATCGACCAGACTCCGGTTATCGGAAGCACGCTCATGTCCCGCGTCCTCGACGTGATCTCCCTGTCGATCTCGAGGAGCGCGTGCTCCACCTTCGGGCTGGTTGCCGATACGAATCCGGACGGACTCGATATCAGATCGGAGAGCTGATCGTAGCTGATCTGGCTTGCGTTACATCCTGTTGAGTTCCCGTTACCCGCTGTGCTTCGTGCGTACAGGTCGATATTCCGTTTGGAGGCCATGATATCAGATAGTTCCGTGCAGACAGACTCGATGATCGATATCATCTGATCAGTCACCTCTTTCGGCCCCGCCTTCCCGCGTATAAAATGAGTTGCCGTCATTCCGCGCACATATTCGATCAGACGCTGTGCCACACTCCGGTAAAAGCTGGGGATGCACCGGTCATAACCTGATACCTCACGGTACCGGTTCTCAAACGCCTCCCTGACGAAACGCAATCTTGCATCTTGTTCCTGATCGGGGCGGACTGCCGATGACAACAGGATCGTTGCAATATCCCCGTCCACAGAGACAGTTCTACCCCCATACAGGTTCGGGATGCCGCTTACGCTGACCGTGCGCTGCCCGCCGCGATCCAGTGTGAATATCGCTTCCCCGGAAGCATCGGTCTTCTGGGTGGCGGATCCGGTCTGTACCGCCGCGCCCGGTATCGGCGTCCTCGACGCGGAATCAAGTACCTTCACCTTCATCATGACCTTCGGCTGCACTGGCACGGGTTTTGGTTCTGGCGGCGCGATCCGGGCACTGGTTTTGGTAGCGGTTTTGGCAGCAGGTTTGTTGGAAGGTCCAGGATCGGGTTTGGCGACAGGTTTGCCGGTTTTGCTTCCGGTCTTATCAGACGGGGGTGTGTACTCCTTGTATTTATATCCATAAGCGCTTCCTGCGGATCCGGTGGTGGCGGATCTCCGGCGCATAAAGATTATTCCTGCAAGTACCAGTAGCAGAAGCGCCACCAGAATATAAGACCATAATCCACGGGTCCGGGACACTTCTGGCATCGCAGGTATGTGACTTGTCCCCCCATCCACCGCTGGAGTGGTGATCACGACACTGACCTCATCGGTATCGGTGCATTCGTACTCATCGGTTACGCTGAGCGTGACTGTGTACGTGCCGGGATCGAAGAGATGGTAGATCGTCCGCTCCTCTGAGATGGTGGTGCCGTTTAAGATCCACTGGTATGTCAGGTTCTCCCCGCTTGAGCGGGATGCGTCGAGTATGATCTCTATTCCCTCAAGTGCCTCACGGTCCGCGCCTGCGTCCGCCTCTGGCATGTCCATGCTCGACCGTGCCGTGATCGCGGTGTCATCCGTACCTGATGCGCCATCGTTATCGGTCACTCTAAGCGTTATGTGGTGCACTCCTTTCGGGAAGATGTGCTCAAAGACCATCGATTCGTTGATTACGGCAGAGTCCTCTAGCCATTCATATTTCACGATCTCGCCGTCCGGATCGGTGGAGCCGGATGCATCCAGCGTGACCGCGGTTCCGATGAGCACCGCCTGATCGGATCTCGCATCCGCTATCGGGGGCTTCTGGTCCACGGCAGCGACCTCGATTGCCACCCGGTCAGTAGCAGTCGCCCCATATCCATCGGTCACGGTCAGCATGATACTGTGTGTGCCGATCGGGAGAATCATATCGAATGATTGCGCAAGATTGAGGATGCCAACACCATCCTCCTTCCACTCATAATACAGGGTATTGCCGTCAGAGTCGCTGGAATTGGATGCGTTGAAAGGGATCCTCGTCCCTTCCGGCACGGTCATGTCAGGTCCCGCGTCTGCAATCGGTGCGCAGTTGACCAAGATCTCGAGAGTGTCCTCATCGGTATCGCCAAAGTCATCGGTCACCACAAGCGCGATCTCATGTCTTCCGGCATCAAAGATCTTGTTAAACGATCTCCTGGTGCTGAGTTCCACCCCATCCTCGGTCCACTTGTAAGACTCGATTTCGCCGTCGGAGTCGCTGGATCCGGATGCGTCGAGTTTGATGTACGTATCTGGCAGTATAACCCGGTCATCGCCTGCATCCGCAATCGGGGGCTGGTTCACACGCACGGTTACGGTAGCATCGTCGGTGTTGGTGCCGTCTGATACTGTCAGCGTGATTGTGTGTTTGCCTATCGAAAATTCATGACTGAATGCTACCTGATCGCTTAGTACGGTGCCGCCCTCGGTCCAGTTATATGTCAATGTGCCAGTGCCATTTGATCCCGAACCATCCAGCTCGACCTCGGTACCCGGCGATACATGCTGAGCATCACCTGCATCAGCGGTCAGTGCCGATGCACCGCTCATGAGTAGGAGCAATGAGGCGCATATAAAGACCACCACACAAACTCTGCGCAGATGCAGCCCTCTAATCATAATGCAATCATGAGCAGTGTAATCACATAAACCTTCTTGCACTTATGGGACTGTTGACCTGGCTCTGGTGCTTGTATCAAACACGAATGCACACGTTTGGGCGAATCGCACGAATTGCTTTCGTGTAATGTCGAGTGGAGTCAGGTAGCTACACCTCCTGCCGTATTCTTGGCTCTGAGGTTACTATGAGCCCCCTCATAGTTAGTTCTGAGGTGGTGGCTAACCTTTCATAGGGGCTTTGGATTTTCAACATCCGGATAGTGAATTTTACTCGGAACACTCACGACATTCACCGCCCGCCGTGCCCATCACCTGCTCGACAGAATCAAAGACCGCAGCCGCAATCGCGTCTTTCGTGCCACCGGCATGAATAAGATCATCCCCCCTCTCAGTGATGATCCAGACCTCCCCCTCGCCACCACCCATATTTTCCGCAGTATTCGCAACGACCATAGAAAGTCCATAACGTTTCATCGCAGCCTTCGCACGCTCGATCAACGTTTCGCCCCCTGCAGTCTCCAGTTTGAATCCGACGACCGCCAGATCGGGATACGCACCCCGCACCGCCTCGAGCAACTTCCGTGTCGGGCGCAGGTCAAGCGTCAGTTGGCGGTCCGACCTGATCTTCTCGGCAGCGGGATCGAGCGTATAATCCGAGATCGCGGCAGCGCTGATCAGCAGATCATACCCACCATCAGTCCCAAGCTCGCCAAGAACCGCACCGGTCATCTCTTCTGCGGTCTCCACATAGATCTCCCGGATCCCAGAAAAACCGATTCGCCCGCTGTGCACAAGCGTCACATCAGCCCCGCGCCGGAACGCCTCGTAAGCAAGTGCAGCCCCCATCCTGCCTGATGCCCTGCTCGTGATGATGCGCACAGGATCGATCGGCTCTGCGGTCGCGCCGCCCGTGATCAGCACCCTCATGCCGGAAAGCGCGTAGCCGCCAAGCGCCCGCTCCGCCCACCGCACGATATCATCATTAGGTGCGATCTTTGCTTTCCCTTCCTCGATAACAGGACCCACGATCGTAACTCCTTGATCCCGCAGGATCTCGATGTTCCCGCGTACGATCGGGTTGTACATACTCTCGTGCATGGCAGGCGCTACGATGACCGGAACCCCTGCGCCGAGTGCTGTTGTGGCAAATATCGAGACGAGAGTATCAGGAATGCCGTGTGCAATCTTCCCGATCGTGCTTGCAGTACACGGCGCAATCAGCAGCAGGTCAGCGGCTCTGGCACCGCCTCCGCTGCAATCACCATCGCCACTACCACCACCACCACCACCGCAGTACTCGACCCACGAAACCCTGCCGGTCCACCCGGTGATCGCAGCGCGCCCTGTTGCGCATTCGATCGCGTCCGGGTGGATGATGCGCGTCGCAGGTTCGGTCATCACCGCCTGCACCGTAGCCCCGCGGCGGATCAGTTCATGCGCC
>CBDAFH010000088.1:0-12804 GCA_965195165.1 uncultured ANME-2 cluster archaeon
TCGTGAAGGGGTTACTTGCAGCGAGATCAGGTGGCATACTGCATTATCACGAGGCAACGCCAACAGCGCTTACATACCAGCGACCGATCCAGCGGATCAAGGATGCAGCGCAGGCGTGTGGGCGCACGTGCGGGTGCAGGCGCAGCGTGGAGATACTCGGCTGCCGCACCATCAAGAAGTATGCGCCAGGGGTTGTGCATGTGGTGGTGGACGTGAGGGTTACGTAGTACTGGAGCCACTGGCGCTGCCACACTATCAGGGGCTGAAAGCCCCCGCTGCAAAGTGATTTTATGCAGGATGCATTATAGTTTTATACCTGCATCAAGAAAAACTCCAGTGAGATCACTGTTTCATGGTGGGCTGGACAAAGGGACGCCTGAATCAGGGAATCTCCCGGATGATCTGGGCAACCTCCTCCAGTGTCAGGTTATGCGGTGTGATATAGAAGACCCATACCCTATCTACCCAGAAGTACTGGGGCAGATCGTTCGGTGCAATCTTGTACACAGTCTTCCCATCGATTGTGATCTCTTCGAGTGTGGATGCCCAGTCGCCGCCGAATTTGCGGATTCCTATAACCATCTTTTCGGTTTCGTAGCTTGCAAGCGTCTCGTTCTGATATAGCGTTGTCCAGAGCGTCAGAAACCCCTCACCTTCTCCGTAGTAATGTATGATCGCAAGATCCTCTATGTTCTCGATGCTGCCGATATGCAACTTTCTTACACTCTGCAGCGCATCCGCACCGGTCGACACCACGACCCTGTTCATGCCGAGAATCTCGGCTGGCGCGATCTCTATTGCGTTCGGATGCGGTACCGGTGCGGGTGTTGCTGCTGGCGGCGGGTGGACGGTTCCATCCGTGCGCTGATCGGTGATGCATCCGGCAGATGCAAGTATCAGCAGCACAGCGGTGATTGCGAACAGGCATCTGGCTTGTTTCATGGCTTCTGGTTTTACATGCCAACTAATAACAACCTTTCGATTACGGAGTTTCGTGGAATTCGGATTTCCCTTTCGTGAATGCGGTCCCAAAGCCCGCGTGAACCGAAAGGAATACATCGGATGAATCCGACTGGATCACTATGAATATTAGAGAGGTCATGTGCGAAGAGGTCATCACCTGCCAGATCGATGACACCATCAGAACGGCTTCATCCTTGCTAAAAGAGCATAACATAAGCGGCATGCCGGTCATGGACGGCGACAGGCTGACAGGCATCGTTACCGAGTCGGATCTGCTGAAGTTGCTCAATCTGCCAGAGCGCCGTCAGGGCCTGTGGCTACCAAGCCCGCTCGAGATCATCGAGATCCCACTGCGCGAACTGATCGGATGGGAAGAGGCGAAGAAGGCACTTACAGACGTGGGCGATAAACCGGTGCATACGATCATGACAAAGCATGTGCACACGATATCGCCAGACGACTCGATTGAGGCTGCCAGCATGCTGATCACGAGTCACCGGATCAACCGGCTGCCTGTAATCGAGAATGACAAGCTGATCGGCATCGTGACGCGGGGCGATATCATCCGCGGACTGGCGGTTACCTGATATTATCGATCTGGCTCGGTTGTATGATCGTCCAGTCGATCTTCACACCGTTCTTATCATGCAGCGTCACACGTAGCGGAGTTTCAGTAAGTTCGGACGGCATCACCTCGATCTCGAGGTACGCTTCGTCCCCGACATTGATATCCAAATCTTTTTTTGCCTTGCCAAAGAAGAGCCGCTTCTTCGATACCTTCCGCTGCACAACGATGTTGTTCCAGGTCTTACCTTCCGCGATCGATAGGATTTCACAAGGGATTTTTTTAGCTGACTGATTCATGGGACTCACATCCTCTGATTCACGCCAGATTATTTTAACGTTTTGACTGGGCAGGGCTGCCAACCCAGCACCTCTCAACACCATGACAACTTGACAGTCTCGCCAGAGACTTTTAATTCTTCTGAAATTGGGTTTTGGAAAACCGAGAGTGCAGAGGGCACAGAGAAAACAACAACTCTCTGCGCCCTCCGTGTCCTCTGTGGTTAATCTTCTTTGACATAACCCAAAGTCCACCCAGGAACTTAAAAAAAGTCCCTCGCCATGCCGCAAGTTATATATCCGACACCACAACAGATACCATCATGTCGATGTCGATCGGTCTTGCTGGAAAACCAAACTCGGGAAAGTCGACCTTCTTTAAATCTGCGACACTCGCGGATATCGAGATTGCAAATTATCCGTTCACAACGATCGATGCCAACCACGGCATCGCTTATGTGCGCACGAAATGCCCGTGCACCGATCTCGATGTTGCCTGCGCAAACTGCAAAGACGGCGTCCGGTTCGTGCCGATCGAGGCGATCGATGTTGCAGGTCTCGTGCCGGATGCGCACAAAGGAAGGGGTCTTGGCAATGCGTTTCTTGACAACTTGCGTCAGGCGCAGGCGATCATCCATGTCGTTGATGCGTCAGGCGGAACCGATATCGAGGGCAACCCTGTGGACATCGGCGAGCACGATCCGCTTGGCGATATCGGGTTTCTGGAGTACGAACTGACTATGTGGATCTACTCTATACTGAAGCGGAACTGGAACCGCCTTTCAAAGAGGATACAGGCAGAGAACTTAAATCCGGCAGTCGTGGTCGCAGACCAACTCACAGGCGCGGGCGTCTCCATCCATCAGGCAAAGACCGCGCTTTCCCGTTTTGGCGAGGTATGCGCAAAACCCCCGCATCTCTGGGACGATTCGGACCTGCAGAATTTTGCAGACCTGCTCCGGATAGAGAGCAAGCCGATGATCATTGCAGCGAACAAGGCAGATATCGCGCCGGAAGAGAACATAAAGCGACTGTGCGATCTTGATTACACCGTGATCCCGACATCTGCCGAAGCAGAACTTGCGCTCCGCATGGCTGACAAGAGCGGCGCAATCTCGTATGTTCCTGGAGATCTGGACTTCGAGATCATCTCAAACGACTTATCCGATGCGCAGATCCGGGCTCTCGATAAGATTCGAGATATGGTTACGAGTCTGGGCGGTACAGGCATCCAGCAGTGCATCAATGCGGCGGTCTTCGATCTCCTCGATCAGATCGTGGTCTATCCTGTCGAGGATGAGGCACGGTTCACAGACAAGAAAGGAAACGTCCTTCCGGATGCGTTCCTGATGCGAAGGGGCAGCACCGCGCACGAGCTTGCGTACCAGATTCACACCGATATCGGGGAAGGGTTCTTACATGCGGTCGATGCGCGGCAGAGGATGCGGATAGGGCGGGAACTCGAGGACGGGGACGTGGTGAAGATCGTCTCGACGAGATGATTGGAAATTTATACACGCCCAATACCGCGTGGTTAACCGTGCAGTGAAAAAAAAATTCTGCATTCTCAGCGATCTCTGCGGTGGGAACCCGTGGGTAGGCAACCATATACTGTTGGGCATATTCCGAAGCACTTCCAAAAATCACATCCGTGCCCGCCACTAAAAAATTCGGTTCACATCTCGCGGGTTTATCCCTTCACGATCTCGGCAGCCCAAGCCCAAACTCATTGTGTAGCGCACGCACAGCCCCCCCCGCATCATCGCTTTGCACCACAAACGAGATGTTATGCTCTGAAGATCCCTGGCTGATCATGATCACATTGATGCCCGCATCCCCCATCGCTGTAAAGACGCGTGCTGCAATGCCTGGGGTGCCAACCATGCCTGCCCCGACCACCGCGACTGCGCTGACATCCGGGTTCATCGTCAACTCGCGTATCACCCCGTTTCTGAACTCTGACCTGATGGCATCCGCAGCGATGTTCAGGTGAGCCCCCTCGACAACGATCGAGATGTTCGCCTCGGACGATCCTTGACTGATCATGGTGATGTTCACGCCCGCATCCGCAAGCGCGCCAAATACGCGTGCTGCAACCCCGATGGTGCCGACCATACCGGCTCCTGAGATGTTGATCAGCGCGATGTTTTCGATAACGGTGACCGCTTTCACGACCTCTTTGCCCTGTTCCTGATCTTTCACCACAAGCGTGCCTGTAAAATCCGGATCGAAGGTGTTTAACACACGCACAGGGAGATCATTCCTGATCGCGGGCTCGATCGCATGTGGATGAAGCACCTTTGCACCAAAGTACGAGAGTTCCATCACCTCGATGTACGAGATCAGCGGGATGTTGCGCGCATCCGGTACGATCTTCGGGTCTGCTGTCATAATCCCTGACACCTCCTTCCAGAACCAGATCTCATCTGCATCGATCGCGTCACCTATCAGCGATGCCGAGAAATCGGATCCGCCGCGCCCGAGCGTTGTCGGTATGCCGGATGCGTCTTCTGCGATAAAGCCTGTGACCACGGGCACGCACTCGCGGATCAGTGGGAGCAAGTTCTCACGTATCCGCTCGCTGGTGCCTTCAAGCGGTTTTGCTGAACCATATTCGCTGTTGGTTCTGATCCCAGCCTCTCCGCCCGTAAGGTGTGTCGAAGAGATGCCGATCGAGCGGAGCGCTCCTGACAGGATCGGTGCTGAGAGTAATTCCCCGTAAGAAGAGATGTAATCGCGGGAACGGGGGGTCAACTCGCCAAGATAGCATATCCCGGTCAAACCCTGCTCCAGTTTTCCTATCCTGCTGTCCAGTTCGCCCAGTACCTGATTGAGCGTGATCTCGTCGTCGATCGCAATATTTGCTGCCCTGTAATGGATGCCTCGCAGATGCTCGACCAGTTCACGAACCGCCTCGAGGTCTCCTGCGTCCGTCACCATATCTACCTGTTCCAGCAGATGATCCGTGACATTCTTAAGCGCAGAGGTCACAACGACCAGTTCATGGTCCCGATAGCGGTTTATCAACTCAGCGACCCATTTTATCTTCTCACCGTCTGCGATCGATGCGCCTCCGAATTTCATGACCAGCCGCATAATTTATTATGATGGGTGCGCTCACTTGAAAAAGATAGTGGTTTTATATCTTGGGAGCTATTCCATTCACCATGCTTTTTAATGACCTGCTTGGTATCGCTGATGAGCCCGTGCAGCTCATAGAGCGGAGTTTCAGCGACCAGAAGACCTGCAAACTGACAAGACACCAGCTCACAGAGATCGTCCGGTCAGGGATACCGTTTGGTGAAGTGATCCGGATAACCAGAGCGTGCGGACCGGGCGGGCAGGATGAACTGCTCGGAATTGCAGTTCTTGCAAATTCGGAGGGGCAGGACTTCCGGATGATATTTGTAAACACGGTATGCAAAGATCCCGGTTTCATGGATCTGGGCGCGGGTTTGTGCGAACACGCAGAAAACGTCCGCACCGTGGAGACGACAGATTCGCAGTTCATGGACGCGATCATCGAGTATTATTCGATCATGCTCGTGAACCGGATGCTATGCGACCGGTGCATATCCGCAAAAAAACCGTTTTCAGAGATATTTTCAAAATCGCGTGTGGATAGGATAACAAAACTCTTAAAGACGATCGAACAGTCCGGAAACACCGATTTTGCGGGGATGGATGTGCTCGAGATCTGCTGTGGCAACGGAATGGCGACGATCGCACTCTCTGAAATGGGCTGCGATCCGTTCTGCATGGATTCTGACCGGTGCGCGATCTGCGAAGGGCTCGAACACGGCGTGCTTACCCCGCACCGTTCAGCGGTTCTGGACGCAACAGAACTTTCTGCTTTCTTTGATGCGGAATCGTTCGACTGCGTCATCGGATTCATGCTCGGCGCAATCTATCCGTTCAACAAGGATCTCTGGGCGCGCATCATGTCAGAATCTGCTGTTTTGCTGCGTGAAAATGGAATTCTTGTATTTACAGTCCATAAAGAAGAGGAGATCGTCATCTTAAAAGGGGTCATGGACGAGATCGGGATTGCCGGAGCGATTATCGACAACCGGGACGATGCAGGGGTGTATGACCAGTGGGTGTATCTCGGGCGGAAAGAGAGTTCTGTGGGGTGAGGAACCGGGTGTCGATCTAATCTCCGGAAGCGTGACAGGTTTGGGGATATGTTGAACCAATAACTTTACAACCAGACATTTCGATAGGTGATTATCATGAAGTTAAAATCCATAATGCTCGCAGCACTGTTGCTTGCTGTGCTGTTTTCCGGGTGCATCGGTGACAAGGACAAGGTTGCACCAGAACCGACTCCGACACCCATGCCGACACCAGAACCGACTGTGGTACCGACACCAGAACCGACTCCGACGGTGGCACCGACACCAGAACCGACCATGACGCCGGTGACCAGAGAACCGAAAACCCAGAGGATATGGCTCGATGAGTGGTCATATATACCACGGAATCCAACGATTTATGTTGGGGATACACTGGCGTGGCACAACAATCAAGGTATCCGGCAGATGAGACTGAATGAAAGTACCGGTCAGCGGGAGAACCTCCAAGAAACCCCCGTATACGACTTCGTACTGGTAAGCGAAGATGGGCTCTGGGAGAATCAGACGATCATCCTCGGCAAGAAGTTCAGCTATACATTCAACACATCTGGCAACTACACGTATTACTGCCAAAGATTCAGGGGGACGATGACCGGAACCGTGACCGTGCTTCCGTGATTCAGGCGACGGAATGCGCGGCTGCCGGCACAGGTTCATGTATCGCAGCGGTCGCGCGAAGTTCTTGCTCGCCGGTCCGCTCTGACCTATAGGTTAGGGCAG
Source organism: uncultured ANME-2 cluster archaeon (assembly GCA_965195165.1). Classification (GTDB taxonomy): domain Archaea; phylum Halobacteriota; class Methanosarcinia; order Methanosarcinales; family Methanogasteraceae; genus Methanogaster_A. The sequence continues at coordinate 6,663 of CBDAFH010000088.1, forward strand.
TCTCATCAAACATGAGATACTAAAAAGAACAGACATGCCCCCCATCACCGAACACGGCACAACAGTAGAACTCGGGGAAGCGTTCTACAACCCGCATACGATGCCTGACCGCGATCTCACGATCGCAGTCCTTGCAGCATTCGACCGCACGGTCGACCCCATCGAATCGTACCTCGACACGTTCGCTGCAACCGGCATCCGGGGCTTGCGTGCCGCATCAGAACTTAAGCTTACAGTCACACTCAACGACCGGGATCCGGATGCCGCATACCTGATCCGGCAAAATATCGCCTTAAATAACTTGCAATCGTCTTGCGTTGTCACAAACGAGGATGCGAACGTCCTGCTCCACCAGAGGCGGTTCGATGTCGTCGATATCGACCCGTTCGGATCGCCCGCGCCGTTTCTTGCCGCGGCATCACGCTCTGCCAGAAGGATGCTCTGTATAACCGCGACCGACACGGCACCGCTCTGCGGGGCGCACTTAAACGCAGGGATCCGCAAATACGCGTCTGTGCCGATGAACAACGAGTACCACGCCGAGATCGGGGTTCGGGTGCTGATGGGCGCGATCACACGTGCGCTTGCGGTGCAGGAGACTGCGATGGTTCCGCTCCTCGCTTATGCGAGACGGCATTACGTCCGGGTATATGCAAGGGTGCTGAAAAGCGTTTCTTCTGCCGATAAGTCGATGCAAGAACTTGGTTTCATCGCCCACTGCCGCCACTGTAGTTTCAGGACATGGGCATCCGGTCTTGCGCCCGTGATCTCTGAGAGATGCCAGGTATGCGGGTCGCGGATTGTGGCGACTGGTCCCTTGTGGCTCGGACGGCTGCACGATTCCGCGTTTCTGGGATCGGTTCTTTCTGAGATGGTCGATCGGGAATCTGATAAACATGCGATCAAACTCGTGGCGATGTGCAGAGACGAGATCGATGTTCCGACATTCTATGATCAACACCAGATCTGCCGTGCACTTGGGATTCCGCCGATCAAGATCGATGCTGTAGTCGATAAACTTCGGGATTCCGGGTTTGCGGCATCGAGAACGCATTTCTCAGGAACATCGTTCAAGACTGATGCAGATATCCGTGCGATTGCCGAGATACTATCGAGGGATCGGTATCCGACGGGTTGATGTTTCGAGGGGGGCCACATGAAGGGGGTTGGTAGGTATCGTTTTCGGGCGGTGCAGATGGGAACAACCTATAACTCGATTTGTCGGACGGCACGGTTCATACAAACCCTCTACTTCGGCAGATATTTCCCAATGATTGTATCGATCTCCTTCCCTCTTTTTGGATTAAGGGATACCTCCAATCCATAAGACGTCGGTTTCGAGAACACTAAACCGGATTTGATCAAATCGTTTGCAACGTTCTTCGTATCGCCCTTCAGATGCTTTGGTATCCCGGTGATCAATCTATCAAAGCTTGTATGTGCGCCGCCCCACTTTCCGCGTCTTTTCAGCTTCTTTAGTATTGTCGCTTTCAACACATCCGTATTGTCCATATTTTTAAACATCGATGGTAAGGTATATAAACGAATCCTCCTGTGTTGTATTATGGAGAATGCCACACTGTTCATGGAGTTTTTCGGAACGAAAACCCCTGTATTGAAGGTACTGGATTTTCTGATAGATAACGAAGCATTCGATCACTCAAAGTCAGACATTGCCAGAGGTGCTGGCATCAGCAGAGCAACACTCTTCAATATATGGAAAGTCATGGAGAGAAATGGCGTCGTGGTAGCGACAAGGGAAGTTGGTAGAGCCAGGATGTATAAACTGAATAAGAAAAATCCGATTGTAAAGAAGTTTATGGAGTTGGATGATGTGATATCGGATCATTATGCACCACGGGCTGAAAACGAGATGTTGATAGCAGTGTAGGGCAGCAGCGTCTTCGACCTCGGTTGCAACCGATCCACGCAAATACCAAACAGTTACGATCAGAGACTGCCTGTCGAGCGGAAAGCATCCAGGTGCAACCCCTCAACCGAGCGCCCGCACCTGATCGCATCGCGCAGTTCCATCATGTATTCATCCAGCTCTGATAACTGTGCACAAACCTCCCGCTCGGTTTCCGCGGTCTCGATGATGCCGGTGATGCCGCCGTTCTTCATAACGATGCGCCGCTCTGTCATCAACGCAAGCACAGGATCATGCGTCACCACAAGAACGATCTTCCCCCTACCTGACAGCAATCGAAGCGCTTCTCTTTTCCGAATCCCCGCGTTCTCGATCTCATCGATCAGCACCACCGGCGAATCGCTGATGATTGCGATGTCTGCGACCATCAGCGCCCTTGACTGCCCGCCACTCAGGATTGTCAGCTGGCTATCCTCTGATATGGGCTCGCCAGTCAGCGTATTCGCTGTTCTTATCGTCTGCTGCGGCGTATCTGAGTTCTTGCCCCTGCTCTTTGCGTGCATCCGCAGGAAGTCCAGAACGGTCATATCCGCAAGAAAACGCATATTCTGCGACAACTGTGCGATCCTTTTCTTTTTTGGATCCCTCCGCATTATCTGATCCGGCTCTTCGCAATTGATCAGTATCTTTCTCCTCGAAGGAGTATCCCCGCAGGCGAGTTGTTCGATATCTGAGATGAGCGTGCTTTTTCCAGAACCTGTCGGTCCGACGATGCCAACGATCTCTCCTGCCTTTATCTTTATTTCACCAACGGATTCGGGGTTGCAATCCTTATCAACGCCGCACAAAATCGTTATATCGGAAATATCAGTAGAAATATCGGTCATAGCAATAGTACCTCCATAAGTTCATCCATGTTCTCATCAGTCGTCAGAAGATCAGCACTCAGGTGGTTGGGTGTATAATCGTCCTTCAGCCGGGATAAGCCGCCTCCGGTTATATTAAGCAGAACCGTATCATCAGGATCGATGGAATTGCTGCCGACTGCACGGCACAGTGCAGCAACGGCGATGGCAGCTGGACGCAGGATATCAACGCCTTCGGTGTCCTCGAACAATCGCTTCGCATCGCGCGCCTCACCGGTATCGATCGCGTAAACCTGCCCCGAAGTATCAGCAAGCGCGTCTGCGACACCTCCCCTGATGCCGTACGGAGGATTCCTGTTCGAGAGTATGTCTGTGTACGTCCCTGCGATCTTTGATTTGTCCGGCACGTCCTCAGGAGCAATCGTGCTTCTATTGTGCGACCATGCATTAAAGATCGGCGCAAACACGGAATCCTGCGCCAGATGGAGTTGCGGCATCCGGTCTCCGAATCTCCTGTCCTCGATCAACCGGAGTGACGCCTCCCATGCAGCGATGCCACCGGTTCCAGACCCGATCGCCTGGAAATAATGATCCGGAAGCGTCTTCATACACAGCACGGCATCGAGCATCACGATGCCCATCCCGTCTCGCCTGGCAACGTTCTTCGCGCCGCCTTCGCTCCGGAACCCATCCATCTGCCCGATCCGGTCCCCAAGAACGATCGCATCGTAATAGTCCCCATCTACAGCGATCACCCGGATCGAGTCTGAGATCTCGTTCGTGATCCAGAGGCGGTACATATTCGACTCCGGTATTACGACCACAAGCGGCAGTCCCACATCTGACGCGGTCTCTGCGAATGCTCGTCCGGTATTGCCCGCTGAAGCGATCACGAGCGTCTCGTTGCCGTGTTCAGCAGATCTCTGGAATGTCGGGGGTGATTCGAGTTCCTTGAAACTGCATGTCTTGATAAAAGCCCCCCGCTCGGGGAAATATCCGTTGAAACTGATGTATAAATTGTGCAGCCCCAGTTCCCGTGCAAGCTCTTCGCTTTTATAGGTGGCAGGCGCATCACCAACCTCCATGCTTCCTGAGACCGGGAGCCATTCCTGAAACTTCCAGAGTCCGGGGCGGTCTCGTAGGATCAGCCGTTTCTCATGGTATTCTGTGCGGAGCAGCGCGTCATCGTGGCACCGGAGTGTGTAATGGTCCGCAAGCGTCTGGTTGCAATGCAGGCATCGCAACTGGTATCTGCCCATGCTTCGGACTTGAGATGCGGGTATATAAAACTATCCGTTATCGGATGGATTTTGTCCGTTTTGTGAAAAAAGAGCAATGGGATTGGCTGATGTTGGATCAAGGATCGCGGATAACGTGGACCAATCAATTTGATTTATATCCGCCCTCTGATCGGTTCAGGTGCTGAAGAGGAACATAATACTTGCTATACCGGTTTCCCGGGGAATCCTGGAAGTTTCCATCCGAATCCCTGACCATAACCGTAGCACGTTTGGTTATGCGGGATATGACTCCGCGATAGGTCTTCCCATCATATTCAAACACCGCTTCATCCCCTACTCGCAGGTTGAACTTTTTATGGGCACGCTCTGCCTGAGTCACCAGTAGGTGGGTAACATCAGTATGACCAAATATATTACGGCTCAAAGATCTGAAACCGGGCTTTGAACAACTCGTTTTACCAAACAGTACCCACTCCAGGAGGTGGATGATCTCATGTTCCAGAACACGCATAGTCGCTTCCAGCCGATCATGGCAGACGATACCGTTTACCACTACCTCCCGCTTGACATCATGAAACGTCTGCGAGACGAGCGTCGTTGACAGAGTGATCGTGTATGTCCCGTCATGTTTCGTATATGCGATCCTCCCTGCTGCCCTGGTCATTCTCCGTGACAGGCGAAAAGAGATCTTCTCTTTATAATTGTTATGGAAAAATCTATTGAAGAAATACAGGTCGTACAATCCGAATAGACTGGCAAGGTCGTCCGTTCCGATCGCCTTGAAATTTCCGCAATCAAAGTTTTCAGATTCTGCAAGGATCTGGCGGTATATCTTCTTGCTCTTTTTCTTAATCTCTCTGGAGGTATATTTAAGATCGGCTAAATCTTTTTCATCGCGTTTCATTCCTCGCCTCCGGAAGCTCCTTCAATCTTTCGTAAACCATCTCTTCATCGCGGTGATCCTCGTATCGTGCCATGAATCGCAATATTCATAAACTAGACCCATTATAGATGAAATGGATGGCGATTCACCCAATCGAATACCGGTACGGGACAGATGAGATGAAGGCTGTGTGGAGCGAGGAGACACGCCTCGAAAAGCTACTATCCGTGGAGAGCGCGCTTGCAAGGGCAGAAGCGGATGCGGGACTATTCCCGGCAGCGGATGCACGAGTTATCGCAGAAAGTGTGGGTGCGGTAACGCTTGCCCGGGTAAATGAGATCGAGGATGAGATCCAGCACGATGTGATGGCTCTGGTGCTTGCGATCGCTGAGCAGTGCGGCGATGCCGGCAGATGGGTGCATTTCGGTGCGACGTCAAACGATATCCTCGACACCGCAACAGCGCTCCAATTCCGTGATGCGATATCGATCCTTGAAGATAAACTGAATCGCTTGCTCGATGTTCTCGTCAGGCAGGCTGATGCGCACAAGCAGACGGTCTGTGCCGGGCGCACACATGGGCAGATTGGGGTTCCAACGACGTACGGGATGCGGTTTGCGCTGTGGGCGTGTGAGATCGACCGGCACATCGAGAGGCTGGATCAACTGCGTCCGAGGCTCGTTGTCGGCAAGATCGGCGGCGCTGTCGGGACACAAGCATCGTTTGGGGAGCACGGGATAGCTATCCAGCAGAAGACGATGGAATATCTCGGCATCGGGTCTATCGAGATCGCAAACCAGATCGTCCAGCGGGACCGCCACGCCGAGTTCGTGATGTGGATGGCAAACACCGCAACGACGCTTGACAAGATCTGCACGGCAGTGAGAAACCTGCAGCGAAGCGAGATCGCGGAGATATCGGAGGGATTTGGGGCGAAGCAGGTCGGGTCCTCGACGATGCCGCACAAGCGAAACCCGATCAAATCAGAGCAGGTGTGCGGACTTGCACGGATCGTCCGGGCGATGGTTGAGCCGGAACTTCTGAATAACACGCTCTGGGATGAGCGGGACCTCACAAACTCATCCTCCGAACGAATCGTCTTTCCGGAAGCATCTGTGCTCACGGATCATCTGATCAACCTGACGACGAGGATTATAACTAATCTCAGATTCTATCCCGAAAATATTAAGCGGAACCTCGATCTGCTCAATGGCTTGAACATGGCAGAATCCGTGATGATCCGGCTTGCAGAGCACACAGGCAGGCAGGAAGCGCACAGCAT
>CBDAFH010000089.1:0-10723 GCA_965195165.1 uncultured ANME-2 cluster archaeon
TGATTGCGAGATTGCTGCGTTACTTAAAGCGTGCCTGGATGTCAGGGCACTTCTGCCGTTTTCAGAAATTGAGAAGAGAAGCGAAAAACTCCATATCTTAAACAATGATGAAAAAACGGTACTGCGGGTCCATCTCGACGAGATCAATCCGGGAACAGACGGCTCCATCCAAAAAACCACCCGCACTATCACGCTTGAGCCAGTCCGTGGATACTTAAAGGAGTTTCGTGATTTTCACCGGTTTATAAATGAGACCCACGTAGCTGAGCCATGTGAGAATTTATTCGACATGATGCTCAAGCAGTCCCAGAGAAAACCCGGAGACTACAGCTCCAAGATGAAGGTCGCGCTTACGGGAGACATGAGCGGGAGTATGGCTACAAGGAAGATCCTACTCTATCTGTTAAACGTCATGAAACAGAACGAGGAAGGGGTCATCAGCGATATGGACACCGAGTTTCTCCATGATTTCCGGGTCTCCGGGCGCAGGACGCGCTCTGCCATAAGCCAGATCAAAGACGTGCTCCCTCCGGAAAAACTTGACCGGTTCAAACAGGACTTCCAGGAGCTTGGTCAGTATTCAAACAAACTAAGAGACCTGGACGTGTACTTGCACAAGATGGATGAGTACCTCGCCATGCTGCCCGTTGATCTCAGACCGGGGCTCGACCCGTTTTTCACATATCTGGAAAAACAGCGGGAAAAAGAGCTAAAAGGATTTACTGAAGTGATACGCTCTGATTTTTACAGGCAGCTTACAACGGACTGGGAAGCATTCCTCGTTTCTGATGAGGATTACGAAGGGACGGCAGCAAACGCACAAAAGCCTGTTATAACACTTGCGAGAGAGTTCATCCGGAGGCGGTATAAAAAGATCATAAAGGACGGGGAGAAGATTGATAACGATTCACCGGACGAGAAACTTCACAACATGCGAATTCAGTGCAAGAAACTGCGTTATCTTATGGAGTTCTTCGCATCCCTATTCCCCTCTGATGAGATCGCACTTCTGACAAAACAACTGAAGCGATTCCAGGACAACTTAGGAGAGTTTAACGACCTCTCGATGCAGCAGGGTACACTAAAAGAGTACCTTGATATGATCGACCCCGAATCAGATCAAAGTACGCTCATTGCGGCAGCAATCGGTGGACTGATCATGAATCTGAATACGAGACAGCAGCATGTACGGGCTGAGTTTTCAGATCAGTTCAGGAATTTTGGTCAAAAGAAAAACAGATTACTCTTCAAACAACTCTTCAAAGATGGTGATAGGACACTCGCTAAGAGGGTGGTGGTACCATGACGATTTTAGCATTCTACAGCATAAAAGGCGGTGTCGGGAAAACGGCTGCAGCGGTCAACCTTGCATACCTCTCGTCCCGCGACGGGTACAAGACCTTGCTCTGCGACCTGGACCCGCAAGGCTCGGCATCATACTACTTCAGGGTGCGAACGCCTAAAAAGTTCAATTCCGAAAAACTGTTAGAAGGCGGCAAGAAGGTTGATAGAACCATACGCGGGAGTGATTACACAAATCTGGATATCCTCCCTGCTGATTTTTCATACCGATTGCTCGATATCGCACTCAGCAACAGGGAACGCTCCAAGAAATGGTTAAAAGAGATGTTAACGCCATTCGAAGATGAATACGACAACATATTCCTTGACTGTCCACCAAACATCACCCTGCTCTCTGAGAACGTCTTTTTTGCCGCAGACTATATCCTCCTCCCGTTTGTCCCAACCACCCTTTCCATGCTCACTTATGATAAACTGCGGAAGTTCTTCAATGAATCCAAACTCGCCCAATCCGGGATCGTCCCGTTCTTCTCAATGGTGGAACAACAGAAAACGATACATAAGGAGATCATCAGGGAGATGAGCGGAAACAAGCATTTCTTGAAAAGCCAGGTTCCTTACGCCGCTGACATCGAGAAGATGGGAATTTTCAGAAAGCCCGTTGCATGTACGCAAGCCCACTCAAGAGCTACAGCATCTTTTGAGGAACTCTGGAATGAGTTAAAGGAGATTATCAGTAGGGGATAGAAGTGAAAGGGAGGAGAATCGTGAATAACGAGTGGAAACATGCATAAAGAGATCAATCCAATCATTATACCTGCAGAAGAGCATCCTGAAATCGCGATAATCGCAGATGTACACGCCAACCTCCATGCCTTAAATGCAGTGATTGCGGATGCGAAGAGTCGTGGCGTAGAGTTTTTTTTGAATGCGGGTGACTTTCTTGGATATGGAGCATTTCCTGATGAGGTGGTTTCGGAGCTATCATCAGAGAATGTCCTTAGCATTATCGGTAACTACGATTTGAAAGTGCTAAAGAAGAGAAAAGAGAAGAAACGAGAGAATATCAAGAATGAGAAGCAGATATCCTTTGATTACGCAGGCAAAAACCTCTCAGAATCTTCTATCCGATATCTTCGCTCACTGGATCGTGAGATGAGGCTCAGTGCCGGTGATAAAAGTCTCTTGATGGTGCATGGAAGCCCTGAATCAATCGATGAGCACCTCACACCCGACACACCCGACGAAAGGATGAGCGAGCTTGCTTTAATTGCCGATGCAGACGTTGTCATCATGGGGCATTCGCATCTTCAGTTCAAACGAACAGTAAATGGTGTTACGTTCATAAACCCCGGGAGTGTTGGAAGACCTGACGATGGTGATAATAGGGCTAATTACGCCATCCTGAATATAAGCTCTCTTTCCATTAATCTTATTAAGGTTGATTATGATGTAGAGAGTGCAGCGGATTCGATACGAGATATGGGACTTCCGGAGAACTTCGCACAGATGTTCCTCCGTGGTGTTTCGCTGGATGCCATCATCGAAGGCGAGGCTATGATAAAAGAGAGGGGGGATGAATTGGGGTATGAAAAGAGATTAGGGAAGATACGAAAGATTGCCAGGAAGTATAATTCTGATCCGGAGCATTCTGATACTGTTAGAAGGTTGTCACTTGAGCTTTTTGATAAAATGGGAGATCTGCATCGTCTGGGTCACGAGGAACGCTACTGGCTGGGATGCGCCGCAATTCTCCATGATATAGGATGGTCGCAGGGTCCGAAAGGACATCACAAATCCTCACTGAGGCTGATACTAAACGACCAGGAATTTCCGTTCACATCAGATGAGAGGTACCTCATAGGCAGTATTGCACGATACCACAGAAAAGCACTTCCAAAGAACAGCCATTTTCATTTTGCAGCTATAAGCCGGGATAATAAACAGAAAGTCAGGGTTCTCGCATCAATCCTGAGAATTGCTGACGGTATGGATTCAACGCATTCGTCAGTCGTTACGAACATTGATCTGGAGATGGACTCGGATAGCGTTATGCTGAACTGTTTTGCCTCAAACGATACAAGTCTTGAGCAGGATTCGATTCTCAAGAAGAAAGACCTGTTTGAAAGCACGTTTCAGAAAAAACTCATCGTAAAATGGCTTCAGAAGAATTAAGATCCGACGATCGGGTTCTTGCTTTCATTGATATTGGAACAAACTCGATACGCATGTCTATTGTGAGGATCAAGGCAAATCAGGCGTACACTATTTTACGGGAGGAAAAAGAGATCGTCAGGCTGGGTGAGCACGTCTTTAACAGGGGATATCTACAGAAAAAATCGATGAAAAGAGCTGTTCTGGTCTGTCAAAAATTTGTTGAAGTTGCAGATGCCTTTGATGCGGATGAGATCATAGCTGTTGCAACATCCGCAACAAGGGAAGCAAAAAATAAGTTTGAATTTCTTGAAGAACTGCAAAAGACAGGTCTTGACGTTACGGTCATATCCGGAAAAGAAGAAGCCCGTCTCATATACCGGGGCATCGCAAGCGGAGTTCACATCGAGAATAAAAAAACGATCTTCATCGATATCGGTGGTGGTAGTACCGAGATAGTAACCGGCAATCAATCTAAGTACTGTGGCACAAATTCCCTCGAGCTTGGCGCAATCAGGCTGAGCAGAATGTTTCTCTATGAGTGCACCGGAAACCCGGTACCGATCCCGGTTTACAAAACAATGAAACAATATGTCAGAAATGAGATGCAGAAGACAATGGGGCGCATGAACCGTGAGAAAATCGAACTTGCCATAGGAAGCTCCGGAACCGTCGTCAATTTAGCAGAGATCGCAAGAAAGATCTTCAAAAAAGGTGGCTCGAAAAGAGACCTTGTACTTGAACAGAGCGACCTGAAAGAGGTTATCCCCCTACTATGTTCACTTCCGCTCGATGAGAGAAAAAAGGTTCCCGGCATCAACGCTGATAGGGCAGACATACTCATAGGGGGCGCTGTGATCCTTGAAACGATAATGGAAGAATACGCCCTCAAAGAGATCCTGATCAGCCACAGGAGTCTTCGTCATGGATTGCTCATAGATTACCTGCAGAAAAATGGAGAAAACCTCCAATTCGAAGAGATGTCTGTCAGGGACATGAGCGTTCTTAGACTTGGAAGATCCTGTAACATCAACGAATGCCATGCAAATACAGTCATGTCTCTAGCGCTCCAGCTCTTTGACAGTGCATCTAAGATTAAACTGCACAGCCTGGGGGATACAGAGAGAGAACTGCTGAAATATTCAGCCCTGCTTCATGATACTGGCAAGTTCATCTCATTTAAAGACCACCACATTCACTCCCATTACGTAATCAGCCACGCAGAACTACTTGGATTCAACCAGACAGAGATCGCAATCATGGCAAACGTCGCTCGTTTTCACAGAAAGCGAGTTCCAAGACAACATGAGATGACGATGGCAGAACTAAGCGAACATTCCAGGATGACCGTTGCCATCCTCTCTATGTTGCTTAAATTTGCTGAAAAACTTGATAGAAGCCACACTGGACGTGTAAAAACCGCCAGATTCAAGAAAAAAGACAAGAACAAAGTTACGCTCTCACTCCGATCAGAAGGAGAGTGTGATCTTGAGCAATGGGGGGTGGAATCGGTTGTAAGCGATTTTGAAAAGATGTTTGGGAGGGGTGTGAAACTGTACGTGATGAGAGAAGATGGGTCAACAACCCCTACTCAAGGAGTCGTAACGGAATAACATAGTCATTATGGGCACTGTCTAAAAATCCAGTGATTTCCGCCGATTTACTCGATTCGTGGCATCCGTGATAAAATCAGCACCAAGAGATCACGAATGGCAACGAATGACGCGAATTACACGAATTTGGTTGCCACAAAATCAGAGCGATTTCACTGAATATTCCGATTGTGCCGTCATTATGAGCGTTGGTGGCCGTTTAAACGTGTGCATATATGATCTTTTATATAGATCATTTGTGCAAGGCTTATCAAGAATCAGAATGAGGGTTTAGCCATGAAAACGATCATCAGTATGCTGATCGCAACGATATTGTCGCTGTATACGTTCTGCACATCCTGCTGGTACGCGCCGTCCGTGATATTCGATTCGGTCATGCCATTTGCCTTTGTTGCGCTCTTTGCGTATCTTCTGACTGTGTATGTCGTATATAGGCGTAGATGCCGGACGCAGGCGTGAGTGATTAATATCCCGGGGGGATACTCTTGTTCAGTGCCAGTGAAAACATTTCAACCAACTTTTCATCTGTAGTGACAAGTTTGGGGATCGATTCAGACCCTTGTGGAAGTGGCTGCTGGAGATTGCTTGATAACTATATAGATTCTGGTGCTAACTATAGGTAAATCACTCCTAAATATATCATTTGTGCAAATTTTATATAGCATATCATCCCCACGCGTGTAACGTGGTGATCGAGTCGCTGTCTCCCTGCTGTAGACTCCCGATCAGGCGATCAATCACCAGCATAAACCGTGGAGGAATGACAACCATGAACAGAACATATATGAAAAATGGCTTGATCGCCATTCTGGTGATGGCAGTACTTGTATCACCAGTATGCGCTCAAGCTGGCAATCTGGGGCATGATCCCCTGTACCCGAAACTTTCGCAGAAGGACGTTACGCCTGATTATCTTCTGGTGGATGAAGTCGATGTGACAGTCGACGCCGGTGCGAAGGAAGCAACGCTACAGTTCGATACGTTGCTTGCAACACCGGGAGCAAAGGTATACTACGGGCTTTACGTGCCAGAGCAGGAGATACAGGTGCCGCAGTATCGAAGATCGACTACAGAATACCTGACTGGCGAGAGCGCCTCTCACAGCGCCATGATTAACATCGGGAAGTTTGAGGGCGCGCGTTATGACATCTGCAACTTCGGAGAAGATGGAGGCGTGATCTGCTACAGAATTGAACTATACAACCCGGAAGTGGCGTCATCAGTATTTTATGACGGCAGGTTCAGGGTCGATGGAGATTATAATCTTATGCCGTGCGTAATCGAAGGTCCTTTTGTGGATCTTGTGACAACAGACAGTGCGGTTGTCTCATGGAAGACCGATCTGCCCACGACCGCCGCGGTTGAGATCGACGGCGGATCATACACCGATGGGGCGTCTGGTACCAGCCACGAAGTAGCAATCACAGGACTCTCTGCGGGTACGGAATATGAGTACGATGTGCTCGTCGATGGTGTGAACTATGCTAAATACCACTTCACAACCGAACCTGCAAGCCCGGAGTTTGAGTTTGCGATAATGTCAGACTCAAGAGCCGGCGTTGGTGGCGGCGAGAGGAGCTTTGCCGGTGTTAACTACCACAAGCTCGGTAGGTTCACGATCGATGCGTACCAGAACGGCGCAGACTTCGTCGTCTTCAGCGGAGACCTCGTCAATGGCTACACAACAAGCACGGACGACTATCGCATGCAGCTTGGGGCATGGAAGGACGCCACAGAGCAGGTCGGGTGCTATATCCCGATATACGAGGTTATGGGCAACCACGAGTCTCTGGTGGATGTCTACGATGACGGAAGCAGTTACGGTATCGAGTTTGACAAGCAGGACGATGGCACCAATAAGAGTGCTGAGACGATCTTTGCCGAGGAGTTTGTGAATCCGGATGGCGGTTCCCCGGATCCTGAAAATACGACTGCCCCGAGCTACGCGGAGAACGTCTACTACTTTGACTACGGGAATACGAGAGTCATTGCATTTAACACGAACTACTGGTGGTGCAGCTACCCTGAGGACTTCGGAGGCAACCTCGAGGGATATGTGATGGACAACCAGCTTGCGTGGATCAAGGACGTACTTGGTGATGCAGCGGGCGATTCAACGATCGAACACGTCTTTATGTTCGCGCACGAGCCAGCATTCCCGAACGGGGGGCATCTGCATGATGCACAGTGGTATAATGGAGGAGAATCCTCTGAAAACGAGGATTACTATGGAAACCCGCTCAACCGGACGCACGTGATCGAGCGCAGGGATGCGCTCTGGGAGGTGATCAGTCAGAATGGCAAGGTCGTGGCAGTATTCTTTGGCGACGAACACAACTACAATAGGATGTCTGTCGATTTTGAGACACCGGTGTACCTCGACGGATCAATGAATCCGAATTTCACAAACCCGGTCTGGCAGATCATTACTGGCGGGGCTGGTGCACCGTTTTATGCGCAGCAGGATACACCGTGGTCAGGTGACGTCGAATCCTTCTATCCGTCCAAGCACTACTGCATGATCAGTGTCGATGGAGGCAAAGTCTCCTTAAAGGCGATAAGCGACTCGGGCGAGATCGTGGATGAGTGCGTGCTTCGAGAAGGGACGCCTGCTGGCGATGGGGGCGCAACCGAACTATCCGCAGAGGTTATTCCCGCAATCTCGATCACGGTTGAGACTTCAGCACTTGACTTCGGAACGATCGGGGCGGGACTCAGTTCGGCTAATAGGCAGATCAGGATTGTGAACACTGGCACCCGTGACGTCGTTGTGACGGCAGGGATCGGGGCAGATGAGGGCGGCTTCTACGCTGGTGCGCTCAGATTAAACGGCGGTTCCGCGGATGTGTTTTCTGTTGGAGTGCCTGCCGATGTGACTGACTTTGAGTATGCAGAGGATGTCGCGGCATCGCTTGAGGTTCCGGAGTGGGCTGGCGGAGAATACGATGGAACCGTGATCTTTGTGGCAGAGGGGACTTAGGTCCCCTTATTTTTTTATTCAGAGCCCGGGCTCGGGTTCCACGCGTTCTGCGCAAGTTTGCTGGTATGCACCGCCATCACATAGCACAGATGAACAGCACGGGATCGCAGATAGCAATTACGGGGTTTTTTGAGGTTGGCAAAGACTTAATGTAGGAGAAGAATACAAAGATGAGTATGGGTCTTTGGTATCTCGCGTTGCAGTAAACAAACGACCCATCATATCGGTTATTCACCCAACTCATCCCACTCTGGTTTCGAGGAGTTTATCGGAAATTTGGTCTATTTCTAACAGTTTTTATGCCTCTGGCGCTGCTCGCTTCACTCACAGGCACGAACTCACGCGTCCCGGACGAATGACACTAATTTATTCCAGTTTAACATTCGTGATATTCGTTTATTCGTGATCCTTACGCACTTAATATCACACCAGCGCAATTCATCTACGAGACGCTTGCACTCGCGAATTGTCAGAGAGCCATGAGGGGCGTGGGAGTGAAGTTGTGATTGGATCTATATAGTCTCCGGTATCACCTATAGGTAAATCACCTCTAAATACATCATTTGTGCAAATTTTATATAGCATATCCTCCCACGCGTGTATCGTGGTGGTCGATATGCCTTCTATGCTGCGAACTCCCGATCAGGCGAGCGACCACCAGAATAGGGAGCATAACAACTATGAACAGAACACGTACAAAAATCGGATTAACCTCCGTTCTGAAGCTGCCGATGCCTGTGTCGCAGGTATTGTCAGATGAAGAAGGTGCAAAAGATATAGTCCGCATTATTGAAGATGGAATGGATTTTTCGCAGGTGACTGCGCATATGTTTATAAGGCAGGACATGGTGGTGACATGACCCCCCCCTCTTAGATCTTAATTGAGGAATCAATGATGAAAAATAGAATTGTATCAATTGGCTTTTTAGCTGTTTTAGTGATAACGGCTGCGGCTTTACCCGCTGCATCCACTCTTGCGGGGCAGCATCACTTTATTGAGCTGGCAGAGGACTGGCAGGCAATGGGATTTGACCTCGATTGTCTGGAGCCTGAGTTCGTTGCTACTACGCCAGATGGTGAGGGTGCGCTCATCACCATCCAGGACGGAAGCGCGGTTGCCGTGGTCAATCACAGCAAGCTGGTAAAAATAATCAAACTCCCGGACGAGGCAGAACCGGATGGTATTGCGATCTCGCCTGATGGGAAAGTAGCAGTGACCGCGAATGAAGAGGGGCAGAGCATCTCGCTCATTGACCTGATCTATGGGCTTGACAGTGCAGAGTTAATAGGTACAATTGACGTGCTCCAATTCCTGCCAATGGATGACCCCGATTTCAAACATGACGAGGGCGAAGTAGATCCTGAGGGTGTGGCGATATTCAATAGAGCGGGGCGCAGTTATGCGGTGCTTGCTCTGGAAAAATCAGCCTCGCTGCTGGTACTTGATGTTACGGACCCTGGTAATGTAACTAATATGAGCCTGCTACCAGTGGGTATCACGGGCGATCTGCAAAATCCGGATGACCGGGAAGCTGAGCCGGAAGGGGTTGCCACAAGTCCGGGGGGAGATCTTATCGCGGTTGGTAACGAAGAGGAGGGTACAGTGAGCCTGATACCAATATTAAACGGCAGCGTCCCGTCCTTTGGCAAGCGGGTGAATTTTGATCCGAGTGGCAGGGAGGCTGAGATCGTTGCCTTCACTCCGGACCAACAACGTCTCCTGGTGACCAATTCTAAGGAGAATACACTCATTATTCTGAACATCAGTGACCTTGCCGACATCAACGAAGAGCAAGTTATCGACCTCTCCGGTTATGGCGAGCCTACATCGGTGGCAGTCTCTCCAAATGGCAATTACGCTCTGGTCAGTATATCTGACGGAGTGAACCCGACGGTCAATCCCGGGAAGGTACTCACATTCTGCCTCACATCCTGCGACCTGATTGCCGAGTTTCCAGTCGGTCAGGTACCAGACAGTATCGGCATCACTCCCGATGGCAATTATGCCTTCATAGCCAATGAGGCTGAGAATGAAGACATTCCTGAGGATGACGAGATCGCTGGCAGCATATCAGTGATCAACCTGACATGTCCGGATAATCCCGGACCTGATACGGCTGCAACCGAACTCTCGGCAAACGTCGTTCCTGCGATCTCGATCACCGTTGAGACTTCAGCACTTGACTTCGGAACGATCGGGGCGGGACTCAGTTCGGCTAATGGGCAGATCAGGATTGTGAACACTGGCACACATGATGTTGTTGTGACCGCGAAAATTGGAGGTGATCCAAACGACTTCTACACCGAAGCGATCAGGTTGAATTGTGTTTCTGTGGGTGATTTTTCTGTTGGGATACCCGCCGATGTAACTGACTTTGAATACGCAGAGGATGTCGCGGCATCGCTTGAGGTTCCCGAGTGGGCTGGTGGCGAGTACGATGGAACGGTGCTCTTTGTGGCAGAGGGGATTTAGGTCCCCTCTTTATTTTACACAGTAGGAAATGATAATGAATAAAAAAGCATTTATGCTGGCGGCAATCGCTCTTCTCGTGATTGCGACGCACGTACCGACCGCATTTGCATTAGGGGTAGGAGCATCCCCCGACAGAATCAATTAGATCGGAAGAGCACACGTCTGAACTCCAGTCACATGTCAGAATCTCGTATGCCGTCT
>CBDAFH010000090.1:0-29691 GCA_965195165.1 uncultured ANME-2 cluster archaeon
GGCATTTTGACCATATCAATCACCATCTTCGACTCTAACCGCCGTGGTATAAAGGTTTGTGTAGGGGGTTGTCGAGGGGTGTTGTGGGTTGTCAGGTTAATCGGTCTTCGGGCAGGGGCGATGCCACAACATCCGAAACCAATAACTTCGCGGCAGGATGATATGAACGTGATGCAACTGGAAAGCCCCATCATACATGCAGAGGTTGATTCCGGGATGAGCGTTGACGATCTTGTCCACGCACTCGGAGGATGCGGATTTGGCGCGGGAAGACTCGCGCAGGCGTGTGACATATACGAAGAGATGCTCAGAGACGACGCCACAACGAAGTTCTTCGGGCTCGCTGGCGCGATGGTTCCTGCGGGGATGCGGAATATCGTATCGGGTCTGATTCGTGACGGGCACATCGATGTCCTTGTCTCGACAGGCGCAAACCTCGTGCATGACATCATCGAATCGCTCGGGCTCTCGCATTACAAGGGCAGCGATGTCGCTGACGACGATGCACTCTATCGCGAGCAGATCGACCGGATATATGACGTGTACGTGCCAGAACTTCACTTTACCAGCTTGGAAGAGCATCTGCTCCGCGTCTTTCAGGATATGGATGACCAGATCTCGATTCGGGAGATGCTGTCCGGGATCGGCAAGTCATTAGATGACCCCAATTCGATTCTGAGGGCAGCTTACGAGTGCGACGTTCCCATATTCTGCCCTGCTATTCAGGACTCGATGATCGGGCTACATGCGTGGCTATACCGGCAGACAAACCGGTTAAATGTCGATGTATTTGCAGATGTCCATGAGTTCCTCGATATCTGCTTCGATGCCGAGCGGTCGGGTGCTCTCTTCATCGGAGGTGGTGTTCCGAAGAATTTTATCCTGCAGGGAACGCTCATGACATCGAAGGGTTTTGACTATGCGATCCAGTTGACGACCGACCGCCCCGAATCAGGCGGACTTTCCGGCGCAACGCTTTCTGAAGCGAAATCGTGGGGAAAGGTCAAGGAGGACGCAAAGGCGGTCACTGTATATGCGGATGCAACCATAGCGCTGCCAATTCTCGTTGCTGCGGTGCGGAGCAGGCTTGCGTGATATATAGCTGCGCCACAAATCACTTCTTTGTGGTACATTATTTATAGTACACTCTCAAGTATAATACTTATGAGTGTATTCATAGATCGAGAACGAGAATTATCACTCCTCAACAAAAGGTTTGGCAGCAACAGAGCTGAGTTTGTCATAATCTACGGCAGGCGAAGAATCGGAAAAAGCGAACTCATAGACCAATTCATAAAAAATAACGGCATCCGGCTTCTTGCGCGGGAAGAGTCAAAGACCCTCCAGCTGCGGACATTTGCAGAAAAACTTGGAGACTTCTTTGGCGACGAACTCCTGAGAAAGACGGAATTCACAGGATGGGACGGATTCTTCGAGTATCTGTACAGAAAATCCGATGAGCGGATAATCATAGCCATCGATGAGTTTCCATACCTTATCAAAGAAGATCCTGCGATTCCCTCCATTCTACAGGATTACTGGGACAACAAGCTCAAAGAAACAAAACTCTTCCTGATACTCTGCGGTTCAAGCATCTCGATGATGGAATCGAAGGTGATGGGTTACAAAAGTCCGCTTTATGGAAGAAGAACCGGGCAACTGCTCCTCAAGCAGATCCCATTTATACACATACTGGATTATATCGGACGCTTTGAGCAAGCGGTAGAGTTTTATTCAGTCTTTGGGGGGACGCCTGCTTATATTATAGAGACTGACCCTGAAAAGGACGTTTTTACGAATATAGAAGATACTATTCTGAGAGAAGACTCGTTTCTGTACAGGGACGTTGAATTTGTGTTGAGGCAAGAATTAACAGAACCCAGATATTATTTTTCAATTCTCCACTCGATCGCAAAAGGCAATCACAGAATCGGACTCATCGCCAATGATACGGGTTTGAGCGTGAGTATAGTGAACAAGTACTTATCAGTCTTAAGTGACTTACAACTTGTCTACCGCATGTTACCTGTAACCGAAAGCTACAAAAGCAGAAAAGGAATGCATTTTCTCGCGGACAACATGTTTGATTTCTGGTTCAGGTTTGTATATCCCGACATGGAGGAGATAGAGAAGGGAAAAGGGGCAATGGTTTCCCAAAACATAAAGCCACGGTTTAACCAGTACGTTGGTAGACACTTTGAGACCATAGTTCAGGAGATTCTTGAGGTTCTGAATGAGCGAGAACTTTTGCCTTTCCGGTTTACCAGAGTCGGGAAGTGGTGGCACAAGGAAGAAGAGATCGATGTCGTAGCTTTAAACGAAAAAATTAAGAGTACAATCTTTTGCGAGTGTAAATGGAGTGATGATGTCAATGCTACTAAAATTATTAGGAAACTCCGGGAAAAGGCGCGGTTCGTCCCGGTCGAAAGCGAGAAGGAATATTATATGATCTTTGCGAAGAGCTTTCGGAAGAGAATAGACGAAGAGGATGTTATCCTGTATGATCTTGAGGATATGAAACGGCTGCTTATGGCGCAATAGAGTTTGCGGAAGGACGGGGGGTGTTGTGCTGCCAGAGGTCAAATCTGTGAGACTCTTTATTATTTTCTGGGAACGTCAGATTATCTTATGCAAGCACAACTGCCGACTGCGGTGCGGTGCGGAGCGGGGTTGTGTGGCGCAATCGTGCCCGGAAGAACAGAAGCCACGACGTATTAAATAGCACCACGCCAAATTTGCACAATCATGCGTTTGCCAGACTTTATCACATTCTCCGGAAACGTCTTCCTGCCGATCACAAACGTATGCAGGAACCAGTGCAGGTACTGCGGGTTCAGGCGCGATCCAGCGCATCCCGAAGCGAACCTGATGACCGCAAGCGAAGTTACGAAGATACTCGATGCGGGCAAGCGGGCAGGATGCACCGAAGCCCTCTTCACGTTTGGGGAAATGCCAGAAGAGCATCCACAATTCAGGGAATGGATCGAGGATATCGGATACTCAAGCGTAATCGATTATCTGATCGATCTCTGCGAGATTGCGATCGATTACGAGCTGCTTCCGCACAGCAATCCGGGTGTGATGGATTCCCATGATATCAGACGGCTAAAGCCGATTAATGCGAGCGGGGGGCTGATGGCAGAGTCTACACGTTCAATGAGATTGTGACAGGCGATCCCAACCACGGCGGTGCGGTCAATGTAACAGTGTGGTGATCGCTCTTTAGAGAGAAGTCCGCGGCGAATGGCTGGAAATACGGGTGGGAGTGGGGGGAGTATACGGTCAGAATAGATACGACAAATCCTGAAGTACCGGTGGTATTATCGTCAACGCATCCGGATACGGGTGTTGATGGGCTGATGGACAAAAGGTTTAAATTAGATGTGTATGCGTGACTAAATGCTACAAAAAGAAGAGGGCGAATAACATGAATAGCAGAACCATAATAGTGATATTGTCCGCAGTGGTGATCGCTGCGGTATTATCCGGATGCGTTGAAGAGTTATCGGATCACGGAATTGAAACGGTAGATCCGACACCGCAACTGAATGCGACACCGAGTGCAACGCCCATATCAAAGGCAACGCCAAGTCCGTTACAGATACTCACTCCAGAAGCAACACTGCCGAGATCTAATATGGCATTGAGCAATTATCCAAAACTGTTTGGGAAGGATGGGATAATCGTAATCGGAGAGAATGCTAACAAAACTCTTGAATACTGGGGAAGAACATCTCCTCGGTACCCACATCTTACATGGATGATTAGAGGTTCCGAGACAATAGCCAAAAACTTGTACAACATCACAGGGAATACCCCTGTGATTAAAACTGATGCAGAGCTTACAGAGCGCGATAGAACAGAGTGCAACCTAATCCTTCTCGGAAATCCGCTTCAAGTATCGGTTGAAGGACGTCCTCCTGATGCCAATACTGTAATCACTGAAATATACGAATCAAATCCCCCTATGAAAAGGGTGACACGCAATTACCCGGGACGGTGGAAAGGAGTATTGGAACTTTTTAAAAACCCATGGAATCCGGAAAAGCACATATTAATCGTTTCCGGAAGTGAAGATCGTGGAATAAAGGCTGCGCTTGCAAAGTTAGAAGGGATCCATGAGATAAACGAAACCTGCATTATTGTAGAGTGTGAGAGCGAACAAAAAGAGATTCACCATGAGATTGACACAACACCGGCATTGGCAGGATTATTAGAACCTTATATTTCTAACATAACGATGGAGGACATCGGTTTTGAAGTCACGAAAACAAAGGAGGTACGTTCCTTGAATAGTATTGGTAAACCAAATGTTCCTTTTCTAATTAAACACTTTAAAATCCCAGGAAATTCATACGTAGGGTTGGTAAACGTTACTTTTAAGAATCCTGTTGAAATTAACAATATATTTATAAAACCTGTACAACCAGCGGTGATGGGCAGTGCTGATGATTATCACTGGTTAAATTACACACCACCACCCTATACGATCGACAACGAAACATACGCATCGCATGAATTATATCCTGGAGAAGAATATAAATATTGGCCCAGTACTGATGATAGGATTCAAGAAGGTGAAGTATTGGTTCACATCTTCCCTATTCAGTACATCCCGGCGGATCGGAGGATCATCGCATACAAAAATGCAACAATTTCAATATTTTATCGTGTGCCTGTGCCGGAGGACGACTATTCATGAGAAATATGACGGGTTTAATCACAGCGATCACAGCCCTTGTTTTATTACTCAGTACTGGCATAAGTGTAGCAGAGGATTGCGAGTGCATTATCATAACGCACCCGGATTTCGTTAGTGAGTGTGAAATACTGGCTGATTGGAAAACCAATACTGGAATCTCCACAAGAGTCGCTGATACGACATGGATAAATAATAATTTTGCAGGATTTGACGGTAATGACCTTCAGGCAAAGATTAAGGATTATATATACGATAGCCATGATCTGGATGATACAATGTATGTGATCCTCGCTGGCGATGTTGATCGCGTGCCGACGAGATATGCATACGTGGATGATAGCAATCAAGGAGATGGAAAATACGTGCCATGCGATCTATATTATGCTGATGTCATCTTCCATGACGGTATGGGCACTCCCTCTCACTGGGATCCAAATGGCGATGGGTTATACGGTGCAATGGGTCCTGATTTGGCGGTCAATGATACGCCTGATATGAGACCTGATGTGTCTATAGGAAGACTCCCGGCCAGCAGTAAAGCCGAGCTAAACACGTTGATAGACAAGATAGTAAAATATGAAATCAATGCATACGATCCCGACTGGGTTAAAAAAACAACACTGATCGCAGATGATGGATGTTTTAGTGATTTCGAAGATTTTAAAGATCAAACAGAGCAGTATTTTACAGACTGGGGCGTTCCGCCATCTGATATTCAAAAGTTATACGGAACTTCCTGTACTGCAGAGAATGTACAGGATGCGCTAAATGAAGGGCGAAGATTTGTGAATTATGCAGGTCATGGAGGGTTAAAAAGCTGGTCCTGCCCAGGATATACGAATGCAGATGCCGCCTCCTTAACCAATGGCGAAAAAACACCGATAATCGCAGCAAAGGCATGCTATACCGCAGGCTTTGACATGCCAGAAGGCACAGGTGGCATTGACCCATCACCGCAGCCAATAGACGATGAATGTATCGGCGAGACGTTCTTGTTAAACCCGAATGGGGGGGGGAATAACCTATCTGGGTGCAACCAGGGTCTCGTACCATGACGTGGACGAACTTTCAGGCTTGATTGACAAAATGTTCTGGGAAGCAATCGATGATTACGATACAGTTGGAGAGTGCTGGAAATACGCTATTAAGAAAGAAGCAGGTAGAGATGATCCGGATATCAAGTCGAGAAAAGTCCTCACCACATACGTCCTTTTAGGCGACCCAACACTGAGAATCCGTGGTCGGCTATACGAGGAGTGGTCAATGCTGAACCACGACCCACAGAGATCAGGACGCTCAGCCCTGAAAGGCGACCTATCAGGAACCATGCACTACACCACAATACTCGACAGCGACAAAGTCACATATCCCGCAGTAGCTGACATCGATGGCGACGGAAAGCAAGAGATCGTTATATCAAACGAGGACGCGATCCGTGCATTTGAAGGAAACGGCGATCATATCTGGACATACAGGGGGATTACGGCTGCGAAAAACACGCCCACAATAGGCGATGTGGACGGTGACGGAGAGCAAGAAGTCGTGGTAGAAACCCACGATTCCAAACTCTACATCCTCGATGCCGCATCCGGAGATTATGAGTGGGACTACACCGCAGCTGATATCGTTGTCTCGCCTCCGATCGTTGCGGACATCGATGGCGACGGAAAGAAAGAGATCGTATTTGGGGATGGTTATTATCTTTCCGAGGACAGACACATCTATGCGCTGAATGGGGATACAAGAGACGAGTTATGGAAGGTCACACCAGGTGGTCATAACATCTGGCAGGCGATGGCAGATGTGGATGGTGACGGAAAGCAGGAGATAATCGGCGTAAATGGAGATGGGGTATTTGCATTGAATGCAGAGAGTGGATCGGTGCTCTGGCAGAAGGAATATAGAAACGCAGTTTGTCTGCCAGCGATCGCCGATCTCGATAACGATGGTGAACTGGAGATAGCATTTGGGACATGGTATTATGAGGGTTTTGGCGGCATCAATCGGTCGTATGTGATTGATGCTGCAACCGGGGAGCTGGAATGGTATTACGATCTCGATGATTGGCCCGGACAGAGTTCGACAGGCGATGTGGATGGCGATGGTGTGCTTGAGGTCGTATTTAACACGCTCAATCAGGACATCTACTGTCTCGATCGCTATGACATGTGGGTTTATCCTCGCGATGGAAATGGGGCGGCGAGGGCTAATCATTACATCATCTCTGCTGTCGCGATTGCTGATGTAGATAACGATAACAATTTAGAGATAATCGTTGGATCGACCGAAGGTTATCTCGATATCTTCAGTGGCAGTGGCTCTCTGGAGAGGAGGTATAATCTCGGAGGAATAGTAGAAAACCCTGCGATTGGAGATGTGGATGATGACGGCAAGGCAGAGATCGTCGTAAAGAACGGCATCATTGGCTCGCGGTCTTCGTCATTGGGAGATGGCGGTGGTGTGATTTATGCTGAAACTTCGCCCCCGAAAGCTAATAGTGGCGTGATCCATGCAAAAACCGAAATTTTCAAGCCCGACAATCACTCTTCGCCCCCGAAAACCAGCAGCGGGGTGATCTGGTACAATCACGTGCCTATCGTTATGAATGCGTCGGTTAATGCTGCAGATATTCTTACAACTACCGTTCATGCTTCTGATTTCGAGTCAAATGCCGTACTGGTCTTAAGCGGTCCGGATCCGGATCTTGTGATGGCTACATCTGATATCTCATTCGATCCGGTTTCTCCAACCACAGCGGATATCGTTACGATAACTGCCACTGTTCACAACCAAAGAGATGATTCATTCACGAACAAACCATTCAAAGTCTCCTTTTATGATGAAGAGAATCTAATCGGAGATGATTTGATTGTGGAGTCGATACCACCCGTTGGAGATGTAAATGCGAGTGTTGAGTGGCATTATCCAGGCACTGGAATGCATAACATATCCGTGATCGTGGATTCCGGGTATTCGATACCAGAGACGGATGATGCCAATAATGAGGCAGAAAAGGAAGTTGTCGTTGTTCCGGCAGCCATCCATACGGTGGACGCGGTGCTTGCCCTTCAAATGGCTACTGGTAGTATTCCTGCCGATCCGGCAGCGGATGTGAACTCAGATGGAGCGGTTACCTCACTTGATGCGCTTTTGATATTACAATACTGCAAAACACAATAGGAGAGGTTTTTAGGGCTGATGAGTTGATCACACGGCGGCTCTGGTGTGAATCTCCCCGTTTTTCAACCGGGATTGTGGCTGCCCGTGGTGAATGTGAACCACAACAATCGCTATTAAATACCACCGCGCCAAATTCACATCATCATGCTCTTGCCAGACGCTGTCACATTCTCCAGAAACGTCTTCTTGCCGATCACAAATGTCTGCAGGAACCAGTGCAAATACTGCGGATTCAGGCGCGATCCAGCGCACCCCGAAGCGAACCTGATGGCTGCGGAGGAGGTGGCGAAGATACTCGATGCAGGCAAGCGGGCAGGATGCACCGAAGCCCTCTTCACGTTTGGGGAAATGCCAGAAGAGCATCCACAATTCAGGGAATGGATCGGGAATATTGGATACTCAAGCATAATCGATTATCTGATCGATCTCTGCGAGATTGCGATCGATTACGGGCTGCTTCCGCACAGTAATCCGGGTGTGATGGATTCCCGTGATATCAGACGGCTAAAGCCACTTAATGCAAGCATGGGGCTGATGCTCGAGACGACCGCAGCCATCCCTGCGCATGAAGGGTCTGCCGGCAAGATTCCTTCCGAACGTATCAGGACAATCGAGAACGCTGGAAAGTTAAGGGTGCCGTTTACTACAGGACTTCTGATAGGGGTTGGCGAGAGCAAGGAAGACCGCATGCAGTCACTTTCAACGATTGCGGATCTGCACATCCGGTACCGGCACATACAGGAGGTGATCATCCAGCCGTTCGCGCCAAAACCGGGAACCGGGATGGCGGATTCTCCTGAGCCGACACATCAGGAGATGATGGAGACGGTATCGCTGGCACGAAGGATTCTGCCTGATGATGTTGCGATACAGGTGCCGCCGAACCTCACCGGGTTTTATGACCTGATCAGGTGCGGAGCATCAGATCTTGGCGGGATTTCGCCTTACACCATCGACTGGATCAATCCGGAGGCGAAGTGGCCCCAGATATCCGAACTGGCAGGGAAACTCGGGGGAATCCGCCTCAGGGAACGCCTCCCGATCTATCCGCAGTATATACACGACCGCTGGTATGAGCGCGGTTCGAGACTCGCAGACCTGATCGAACAGTATGCAGACGAGGAGGGGTACAGGGATGAAAAATGACGCTGACGTTCTCGTGATCGGGGCAAGCCCGGCAGGCATAAGCGCAGCACTTGCTGCTTCTGCGCAGGATATCGATGTGACATTGATTGAGCAAAAACGCGGCATCGGCGATCCTCCGCATCCGGCAAACACGTTCTTCCAGGGGATGTTTGACAAAACAAGCGAGGTCGTCCATTCAGAGTATGTGATCCGGGAGATGATCGGCGCCGAGATCGTATCGCCAAGCGGTAGCAGGATCGTTGTCGATGCGCCCGGATACATCATCGACCGGAGAAAATTCGATGAATACCATGTCAGGGAGTTGATAGAGCAGAACGTGGATATCCACACAGGTGTTACCGCTCATAACATCATCAAAAAGGATAAAAAGATCCAGACCAGCACCTCTGACCGGACATTCACGTCAGAGATCGTGATAATCGCAGACGGCATCTCTTCTAAGTTATCTGCGCTTGCCGGGCTGCATCCGACAAAGTATCCGCACGATATCGCATGGGCGGTCGAAGCAGAGGTGGAAGCGGACGGAATCGGAGAACCCGACTTTTTCGAGTACCATGTCGGGAGCATCGCTCCTGGCTGGAAAGCGACATACTCGCCGTGCGGCGGCGATCGTGCGAATCTCGGGGTGTTTGTGCGGAGGCACGGACAGGACGTCTCGAGATTCTTTGACCTGTGGCTGGAGCGATTCAAGAAACAGAAGAACATATCCGATCTGCAGATCATCAGGAAGTATACGGGCGGCGATCCGATCGCAACCATCCCGAACAGAATCGTATCTGCAGGAATTATGGTCACAGGCGGCGCAGCAGGGCAGTCAGGCATCGGTTACGGGATGCATGCAGGCGAGATCTGCGGATCGGTGGCGGCAAAGGCGATAACGCAAGCGTCGACGCCGAAGGCGTTATCAGAATACCCGCGCCTCTGGGGGAAGGAATTTGGAAGTGAGTACCGGCTCGGGCGATCTGCCCTCGAAGCCCTGCGGAAGATGGATGATAAGGAGATCGATCGGCTGGTTGGCTTGTTTGCTGGCGAGGATGTGGGGCAGATCACTGGAACCGGCTCGCCGACCTCAAAGGCATTTCGTGTCATGCGGTTTATGCTGCGAAGAAAGCCAGTCTCCGCGCTTTCGTGCCTGCCGTCCCTTATCAGGGCGGGAATCTGACTCTTCTGAAAGTAAACCACACAAAAACACCGCAGAACACAACAGTTAATTTAACGTACATGCATACTGTATAATCTTGAAGAGAGGTAGCAGGTCACATGCCCACGAAGAAGGACTATTATGAGATCATCGGGATCCCTAAGGACGCTGATGAGAAGGATATCAAGAAAGCATACCGAAAACTGGCGATGCAGTATCATCCTGACAGAAATAAAGAGCCAGAAGCAGAAGATAAGTTTAAAGAGATCTCGGAGGCTTATGGTGTGCTGTCTGATCCTGAAAAGCGGAAACAGTACGATCGGTTCGGGCATGCCGGCATCGATTCGCAGTACACACAGGAAGACATCTTCGGGAGCATCAACTTCGAAGACATCTTCAGAGGGTTTGGTGGCGGTGGTGCAGGCGGGAGCGGAAGCATCTTCGAGACTTTCTTTGGCGGGGGCGGTGTACGACGGGGTCCGGAGCGTGGTTCGGATCTGAGGTATGACCTGCGCATATCGCTTGAGGATGCTGCAACAGGCATCGAGAAGAAGGCAGACGTGATGCGCACGGAAACGTGCGACGTCTGCAAAGGAACTGGCGCAAAACCCGGCACAACTTCGAAGACGTGTACGTACTGCCACGGCACCGGGCAGATCAGTCAGGCGAGGCGTACGCCATTTGGGCAGTTCATCACAGCATCCCCATGCCCACACTGTAGCGGCGCAGGCAAGATCATCGAATCCCCGTGCAGTTCCTGCAACGGCAGAGGCAGGGTACGCCGCCCCAGGACGCTCTCGATCCATGTTCCAGCTGGTATCGGGTCGGGAGACCGGATACCCCACCGGGGTGAAGGAGAGGCAGGGACGAGAGGCGGCCCCCCCGGAGACCTGTACATCTTCGCGCATATCGATCCGCATCCGGTATTCAAGCGTGACGGGAATGACATCCTGTATGAACTGCCGATCCGCTTCACGCAGGCTGCACTCGGCGACGAGGTTCTGGTTCCGACACTGCACGGCGACGTGCGGATGAAGATTCCCGCAGGCACCCAGTCCGGTTCGACCCTCCGTCTGCGCGGCAAAGGGATGCCAAAACT
The DNA here is from genome assembly GCA_965195165.1 of uncultured ANME-2 cluster archaeon. Lineage (GTDB taxonomy): Archaea > Halobacteriota > Methanosarcinia > Methanosarcinales > Methanogasteraceae > Methanogaster_A. Next base: position 11,269 of record CBDAFH010000090.1, read on the forward strand.
CCACGGGCTCGGGAAAGGAGACCAGCTCGTGAAAGTCGGTGTCGTTGTTCCAACACACCTCTCTGCACGAGAACAGGAACTGCTCACAGAACTACAGAAGATCGAGGATAAAAACCCTTCAAAAGGTGGAAAGAAGCACAAGGGGATATTTGAAAAGGTGAAGGACGCATTCGTATGAATTAGATCGTCCGGGTCTGCCGCGGGTGGGGAAATCGGTGGATTAGTATAACTTTTTCCCGCGTGTCGGGGGCTGCCCGAGTCGCTCCATGAAAATCTATTAGTAACCATGAACGATCATCAAAGGATGGCAGTGGATTATGCAAAGATTAGTGTAGCCGAGATTATGACACGGGACGTTGTGACCGTCATCGAGGAGACCACAATCGATGATCTACTGGAGCTGTTCAGGAAGCATCACTACCACAGCTACCCGGTCGTAACAAAAATCGGTGAACTCTCTGGAATCATCAGCGAGGATATCGTTCTGGAGATCCTGCTGTTTGACCGGATACCTGCGTCAGGACATACACATCTATCAGCAGTCCGGTCGCTTGGCGATGATGCAAGCGGGATCATGATGCCCTATCCGGTAACCGTCTCCCCGGGTACCAGTCTATCCGAAACCGCTGACCTGATGCTCAGGCATCGTGTCGACCGCATCTGCGTGGTCGATTCCGGAAAACTCATCGGCATTCTATCAAAAAGGGACATCGTCAATGAGATATGCAAACGAAGAGACTGAAACATGCACGCACTACTGGCGCTCCTCCTGATCCTATTTCTGGCGAAGGTATTCGGGGAACTGGTCGAACGGGCAGGTTTTCCGAGCATCCTTGGCGAGATCGTTGCAGGCATCGTCTTCGGACTGTTCTTCCTGCGTCCTGACAACGAGGCGCTGCTATTCTTCAGCGAACTCGGCGCCATATTCCTATTGTTCACTGCCGGATACAAGGAGATCAATCTGCGGGAACTGAAGACGGCATCGAAGATGGCGCTGATCCCGACCCTATCGCAGGTGCTGGTTGCATTCGGCTTTGGGTTTCTGCTCGGCGCCATATTCGATTTCTCACAGATGGCACGTCTCTTCATAGGGGTTGCATTCAGCATAACCAGCATCGGCGTGTCGGTAAGGACACTGATCGATCTCGACTATCTCTCAAAGAAGATCGGATCGACGATGCTTGCATCTGCAATCCTTGATGACCTCATCGGAATTTTCATGCTCTCGGTGGTGATCTCCATAGCTGCCAACCAGCAGATACCAGCAGGCATGGAGATACTGGTCATAGCAGGCAAGATGCTCGGCTTCATAGCCGTCATGGCAGTCCTCGGGCGTGTGGTCTTTCCGGTGCTGTTTACGTACATACACCGGATGCGCGTGAAGGAGTCGATCTTTGCGTTTGTGGTCATGATCGCTCTATTCTCTGCATACCTTGCCGAGGCATTCGGCCTACATGCGGTGATCGGGGCATTCATCGGCGGGGCATGTCTGTCGAGTGTGCCGCTCGCAAAGATCGAGGATGTGCAGAGCAAGGTTTCCGGCATCGCTTACGGGATATTCATACCGATCTTCTTTGCGTTCATCGGGCTATCTGTCGATCCGGCTGCGATACAGGCGGCAGGACTGTTCGCACTCCTCGTAATCGTGATGGCACTTTTCGGAAAACTGATCGGAGGATTCATCGGATCGAGGATCGCTGGTTTCGACTCCTATGACAGTCTGATCTTCGGTGTCGGTGTGATGCCGAGGGCAGGCATCGAACTCGTGGTGATATCGGCTGGCAGGAGTATGGGCATCATCGGGGACGAGATCTTCTCTGCGATCGTCCTGATGGTTGCGGTCTCGGTTATCGTCTCTCCTGTGCTGCTTAAATTCGCAATCGGGCTTGCGGAGCGGCGCATCACCCCGGAACCCACAAACACACAGCCACGGTAGACACTCGGGCATCCACCTCTGAAAAAATAAGAACCGGGCGACGACTTACCTGCCGCCGCCCTTCTATAATTTTCGCGCCTATTCCGCCCGAAGCAGACTTGGGTCCAGCGCTCTAACCTGCTCGACAAACTCAGTAACCGTCTCCCGAAACTTGGGCCCCTCACTTGCAGAGACCCATTCAAGATGCACGCGTCCCTCGAGTCCGAGAAGCTTATTCGGTACTGTCTTTTGGTAAGTGATTCTTCCATTTGTCCTTCACATAATCCATAAAGCCATCAACCGGTTCACCTCCACAAATCGGAGCTAACTCTTGTCCAATTTTAGTCAGCAAAACCTTGCCAATGTTAAGATTATTATCTGTTTCTTTCGCGAACGATAGTTCAAGAACCTGATCATAGTATGATACAGAGATCTTCTGTGACCGACATTCTGTGGCAAACCCTAAGTTATTGAACTTAATTAATCCTATACTATCAAGATGACTGAGAGAGTCAAAATTGATTTCCTTATTGTTATAGATGTCTGCTTGGTAATCAAAAACCAATGGTTTAACAACGTTTTCGATCATCCATCCAAACCCACACAAATCGCTGAAGAGTTTTGCTTCGGATTTGTCAAGGTCAGACAGAAAGTTCACAGTCCTCTTGGAATATGTCCCGGGAACATTAGCCTCTCCAGAAAGCACTCTGGACCAGAGATTTTGCATTTCATCATCAGAAACAATACGGCACTTATCGAAGAAATTGGTGATCCAGTCATCATCCATTTGTGATGGGTCTCCTGTATCGTCAAGTTGTGGAAGTGCTTTCGATATAATATTTTCCATATTGCTTTGGCGTTTTGCTTCTTCCTCAACAAAGCGGTGCATAGTCCGGCGACGTAAATCAGTAATCTGTAATCTGTATTTCAGACTCAGCCTTTATCAGATCAGCCTCTGCTTCCGCCTTTGCGACTCTCGTAATCTGCCAAGGTTCAAAAATTGCGCCTACTGCACCAGATACTTTCTTGAGGAGCGTGTCAACAGGTTTTGACAGATTGCCTAAATTCACAAGTGATATGGATTTGTCTTCAGACATATTTTTCAATTCCTTGGGGTTTTGATTACCGAACGACCGCGAGATAAGGTTCAGAAATGCTCGCATAATCGTGCCGTGGGGCATGTATTATACGGCAATCTGAAGCTCCATTGAGAATGTTAGGCGGCGTGTAGCTTTAACTTGCCGCACAGCGGCGGCGAAAAAGGTCGCCGCCCTCCTTCTATAATTTTTGCGCCTATTCCGCCACAACCCGAAGCGGACTCGGTTGTCGCCTCTACTGTGCTGCTTAAATTCGCAATCGGGCTTGCGGCGCGGCGCGTCATCCCAGAATCCACAGCAAGGCAGGTGTGATGAACGTCTCAATCACGGCTGCGACGAACAGGAGTGGGAGAATCCATCTGAAATAGAAGGATATTGACCATTTAAGCGTGGATAGGATCTCTTCAGTGGATATCTTGCCGCTTATCCGGAGCAGCACCATCATCCCAATACGCGTCCCGAGAGCAGCGCTTAAGAGGACCATCGGAAGTTCGATTATGCCGTGCGGCAGGATCGCGGCTGCAACATACAGGGGACCATTTAGGCGTGCGGACTCGCACATAACGATGCCGAGAATGTATCCGTTAAACACGATGAACATGATCGGGACGATCACGAGTACCCCAAGTACGATTGCAAGAAAACTCTTGAACGCATTGTTCAGGAATATGACAAATGAAATCAGAATCGGGTCCAGATCCATGATCCAGCCGAGTTCGCCGGATAGTTCCTGCATAACCATTGCAGATTCATACGGATTCGAGTCCGCATACAGGTATCCGGATACCACCGAGACCAGAAAGATCGCCGTTACAAGTACTGCACACTTCTTAAGCATCCTATCACGCCCCAAAGAGGATCAGGATCGTGTTCCTGCATCCCGGAGCTAATCCTAGCACAAGAACCACGAGTTTCAGCAGATCCAAGAGTTCGGTTTCATCAAACTCGCTATCGATTAGATAGAGCATTGGAATTAACAGGAGCAGTTTGAGTGGATACATCACAGCACCGGAGCCTGTGAGATCGATTAAGTAATTCTCAACCACGTGCTTACCAGAATAACCCGTAAGAACGTCGATGGCAACTGTTGTTGAGGATGCGTCAAGCAGATGCGCTCCAAGAATTGCTATGTTAAACCTGCCGCGCAAAAATTCGATCTTTGCGAACCCCGCGCCCACATAGATCGATGCGGTGATTAACACAGTGAGCGCCACTATGAGCAGTGCTTCCAGAGGATGCGCAATGCCTTCATTCCAGAGCAGCACACCGATATTCAAGGACGTAAGACCAAGTCCGATGGCGGCGAATGATATGTAGTATCGCTCTTTATAAATACGAAGCGATAGTATAAGCGATAGCATCGTAATGGCGAACACAACAAAATATATATTTGGGGTTATTAGGATGTATTTGAGCGGGGGGGCAAAGATATCGGCATCCACGAGAACGCGAAGACTCGATCCGAACATGACGTAGCAGACTACCCCTATTACAAAACTCTGGTCGATCGTAACACCCAAACGTTTGAAAACGTTAAGCGAATGGAGGGCATAGACACAGAGAACAAGCACCATCGCCCACGTGAGGGTGTTTACTATGTTGTACCCGGAATCGGTCACGATCGGATCCACGTAATGCGTGGTTATGAATTCCTGTATCTCTGACAGCATGGTGCTTGGCTCCGTTATCGTAGAATTAGATATGCGGTATGGGGGATAAAGCGATTGGTGTGCCTGCAATAAATGTCCGGTCGAAACGTCCGAGAGACGTCTTGAATGAGATCAAGTGGCGCGGCTACCAGATGCACGAATGCACGATCTACTACCTGCACAGGGGTGCGCCCGATGACACCCGGATCGTCAGGGGCTCTGATATCACACGTCTTGGCAATTCGTTCTTCACGCTCGAAAACAGCTCCAGCATCCCGTACCACCGGATACGGAGGATCGAGTACGGGGGCGAGGTCGTCTACCAGAAGGGGCAGGGGCAGGGGCAGGATGAATCCGTCCAATAAGGTTAATACGATACGGATCACAGTGATATGAGGTACTTGGGGGTAAACGATGAAGAAAGACTTAAAAATGACAAAGGGAACCATGTTAATTCTGATCCTGGTCCTTGTATCCTCTGTGGTTCTGGGGATCGGGATTAAAGACCGGTTATCGCAGCAGGGCGGGGATGGTAACTACGTAGCCCCGACTCCCACGCCGGAAAGTGCGTCGGTCTGGGACGTCTTCGATGAGGGTGTGCCGGATGCTGGCAACGAATCTGGCGAGCAGGATATGGGTGAAAATGAGTCGCTGCCATCAGCAGAACCTGAACTTGAGCCGACCAGCAACCGCGCCGAACCGGAAACCGAGCCTGCGATACTCGATAGCGATCTTATATGGTTAGATGATCTGTACGCGAGCTGCTATGATCGTGAAACCGATCTCTGGCTCGTCTATGAGGCGCGTGTCGGCGAGGGGATGGGGGTATTCGGTGATCGGACCGTATACCGTTACGATGCCGCAGACTCGCGCTGGGAATCGTTTGCAAGCAAGTCACCTGATGAAATCTGGATGATCAAGAGCCAGATCATACAGTCAGGTGATATGCTGTATCTGTCCCAGTGGAATAACACAACATGGGTTAAGCATTCGAAGGAGGGATCTACGCTCGAACTCGGCAGCGGTCGGGTATGGTTTAATGATGACGGAGCAGATTGTTACGATGGCTTGCGCACGATCGACTCATCGATATCAGTAGGGGATGGTCGTTTCTCGTGCACGGTAAACGGCGGCACCCCACCGATCACATACAACTGGAGAGCTGGAGCAGGCAGGCAGACCGGGGATGCAAGTTCGTTTGAGCCGGAACTCGCGAATGGAACACATAGCATCACGCTTGTTGTCACGGATGCAAGCGGCAGGACAGCTACGGATACCGTGGAAGCGAAGATCACCTGAGTTCGATTCTGCCAGTAATCAGAAGAAACATAAGGACGTACCCAAGTATGAGCATGGCAAGCGAGATGATCCATGCCCACTTGAGCAGCCCACCCCTGAGTTCAGGATCATTCGCATCGATCATGTCTTGATCCGTTTCAGCCGGAAGGTGTTTTCGCGCTCCATCTCTTCGAGACGCAGTTTGATGAACCGCTCTGCCCCGGAAAGTTCCGGAATCACCTTGAACTCGAGCGCGTTGACCCTCCGCTTGGTCCGTTCGATGTCGTCGAGCAGTTTCTTTATCGCAGTCTCTATCTCGGCAGCAACGATTATCTTTTCAACAAGTGCCTCATGCGCATCAACCGCCTCATCAAGGCATGAACTCGTACCTATGATGCCGTACCCGCGCTCGCAGAGATCTTTTTGTACCTGGGAGGATTCAATCTTCGGAACCACCACACCCATCACGTTCTTGCTCTCGAGTTCGATATGCGGAACATCCTTGAGTGCGAATGCGATCGATTTTATTGCAACCGCGCCCTCTACTGCTTTTGCAAGCCCTATCTTCTCGTTCGCAAGCGTATAAGCAGAATCGAGTTCGGATCTAACATTCTTCGCCCTGTGAAGCAGCTCAAAAAACTCCAGAATGAGACCGTCGCGCTTCATCTTCAGCAGCTTGTGCCCACTCCCTGCGAGTTTGATCTTCTTTTTCAGTTCTATGAGTTCGGATCGAGTTGGTTTTATGTCCCGGATCGCCATGATAAGCCTACCTGTTTATTATTCGCATATTCCTCGATTGCATTCCCATGGTTTATAGCACCATGGATAATAACCTTGCTCCTTGCAGCAGGGCGCGCCCTTGTAACCGCAGTGGATTCTCCTGATCGAGGCCTGGGTTACATATACGTTCCCATCCGGGTCGACCGCCACGCCTATCCCGGATTCATCGAGATCCGATGCTTCAATATCTTCTCCGGATTCGCCATGCGCCCATGCGTCAAGGCATGTTTGTAAGAACTCTTCATAGTCGTAGACCGGTCCCGGGACCGAAAGAGTCTGTTCGACAGAGATATCGAAATAATATATCCCACTTTTCTTTAATAAGTCGCCCAACTCGTTATCATCACCAGGGTCTCCGCGCGCTGCGAGATAGCGGCTATACGTGCGAGCAACTTCGGAGATCTCATCGTTCTGTTCCAGAGCCAAAAGTCCGTCATCCTCACGTTCCATGTTCACCAGATCGAATATATCCGTTTCCAGCTCTGTTGATGCAGGCAATGAAACCGGGGTTTTAAACGGCACCGGAGAATCGATATCCACCACCGCCCACCAGTCGTACTCCACAACAGACCTGCTGGACCCCACGGCATCATAAATATCATTGTATGTTTTATCAGCGAAATAATATCTCTCAAGTGATTTTGGAACGACGCGTGCAAGAGTCGGCTCGATGAGAACTCTTCCCCCTGATACATTCGATATGATCCACGCATGATCTCCAGCACCTTTTTCGTACTCGAATCCCCCGACAGAGATGTTGTGCGGCTGATTCCGTTCTCCGGTGACGATCACGGTATCGACGCCGTGCCCTTCGAGATACCACTCTATAAAAGCAGACATCTCTGAGCAGTCGAAATAATCTTCCTGATACGTGTCCGTAAAGAGTGGCAGGATATGTATCAGTTCGGATCTATCGGCGACATGGTGTCCTGTGTCCCGGTAATACGGATCCGGGATATCGCGAACAGGGTCAAATATGCCATGAAACACAAATAGCAGCGATAACGCGGCGATGGGGACAATTACCAAGGCAAGTATCCATTTTTTCAAGTTCCGTTCCCCCTCCGCATCAGGTCCGGGGAGCTATAATCCCTGACAGATCCGCTCGGAGCGTGTAGATGGCGTCCACAACCCACCCCCAGAAGAGGTTATACACCCCGAGCACCATCCCGAGCCCGACCAGAATCAGCACACCCCCTGCGATTCTTCTGATGATCATGCTGTGCCGCGATAGTCCCCTCAGCTGCCGGGTCAGTGCGCTGGTTGCATACGCGATTCCAAGCATCGGGATTGCGAGCCCGAGCGAATAGATGAACAGCAAAGTCCCGCCGTACAGAACGTCGCCTTCGGGTATGACTGACATCAGGACGCTTCCGATCAGCGGTCCGATGCACGGAATCCAGACGATTCCGAGCGATAGCCCGAGCAGCAGACCCCCAAAAAGACCCTCCCCTCGTGTACTCTGCGGCGTAAGTTGTGGCGCAAGTGCACTTAACCTGTCAAACACTGGCAGATCGAAGAGCATGACAATCCCAAGCGCGATGATCGTGATCTCGGCGATCGTCTCCATATATCCGCGATACGCATAGACAGCAGAGCCAAATGCCGAGAATATCACGCCCATCGCTGTGAAAGAGATGCAGAGTCCGATTACAATCGCAAGAGGGCGCAGTTTACCTCGTTCGGAGGAGTACGCCATGATCGCTGGCAGCAACGGGAGCACGCACGGCGACAGCACGCTTAAGACTCCGGCGCCGAATGCGGCGATGAGCGAAGGAATCTGAGGGTCGGTCATGAGCTATGATCAGCGCGCCAAAGTGTTAATACTTGGGGTGAACGACTGCCCCCGAATCCCGCGTCCGGGTGTAGCTTATAGAAGAGCAAAACTTCATACGTACGGCAGAGATATACTAAAATAGAGTATCAACAAGGATAATACAAACGAGGCGATAGCATGGAACTGTTGGACCTCAGAGAAAAAATTGAAACAATCGATAAGGAGATATTGAAATTGATCGCAGACCGCACCGAACTTGCAGGCATGGTTCCGAGTTACACTGAATATTTGGGATGTTTCTGGCGCGGGACGAATGCTAAAACGCTCTTTGTTATGCCAAAGATAAGGGAGACAATGCAATGAGTAACGCCAATCCTATTGACCTGCTTTTCGGGGGTATGGAGAAACTGGGTCCCGGGAGTGATTTTGATACGATAAAGGTTCTCGATATGCTACCACAGTCACCCCCTGAATTGATTGTGGATGCAGGGTGTGGCGCGGGACGACACACATTGGCGCTGGCAAACCAGCTCCAAATGATAGTGCATGCAGTTGATTCCTACCAACCGTTCTTGGCCAGCCTCGTCCAACGCGCCAAGGAGGCGGGAATTAGGCACCTTGTTCAAACACACTGTATGGACATGGCAGACATTCCAAACACGTTTCAGCAAATTGACCTTCTATGGTCTGAGGGGGCAGCTTACAATATTGGATTTCCCAATGCGCTCAAGATATGGTACTCCGCTGTGAAACCCGGCGGTTTCGCAGTTGTCAGCGAGCTGTCATGGTTGCGATCCGACGTCCCGGATGATGTGCGCCAGTTCTTCAACGCTGGCTATCCTGATATGCGCAGTGCCGATGAAAATAGGGCTGTAGCGGAGGACGCTGGCTACAGTGTCCTCGCTACGCATACTCTACCGAGAGAGACGTGGGTCGAGGGGTACTACGACATACTGGAACCCCGAGCCCAACGCCTTCTTGACCATCCGGACAAAGATGTCAGAGCCTTTGCAGCCGAGACCATAGAAGAGATTCGAGTCTTTGGCTGCTCAGAAGACAGCTATGGGTATGTATTCTATGTAATGGAGAGGGGCTAACAAGATGCATCGACACGTACTTTGGAAAGCCGCGCTTCACACGCCTTTCCAAAGACGGTCATGCACAACGTTGGGTGTCTAAGGTACCCATGAAAAACATTTCGTAACCACTCGGGTGTGTTGATTGGTCGTACGATAGCGATCCTGTACGTTATGGTAAGAAAAATAACCGCAGAGGGCGCGGAGGTTCGCAGAGTGGTTAACCGTTTATTCCCCCTCCGCGTCCCTCTGCGCACTCTGCGGTTAAATTCTCTGTTTGGTTGCAGTATCTACCATGTCAGGGGCAGTCCCGGTATATTGAAGTCTCCTGATGGTGGTTTTAGGTACCTGAGTAGTTACAACATTTCATCTAATATAGAAAAAATAGGTTTTGACAAATGGTTTCGGAATACTATTGATCCTTGTAATTTGGAGGGGTTGGAGATAGCAAGAGTGATTGAGCCAAAACTTCATGCGTACGGTAGAGATATACTAAAATAGAGTATCAACGAGGATAATACAAACGAGGCGATAGCATGGAACTGCTGGATATCAGAGAAAAAATTGAAACAATCGATAAGGAGATATTGAATTTGATCGCCGACCGTACGGATCTTGCAAGCACGGTTCTGGAGTTAAAAAAAGCGGGTGGGAAGAGCATAACGGACAAGGGGCAGGAACATGTCGTGTTGAATCGAGCCACCGATTACGCAACCGAACTGAATCTCGATATCGGTTCGATCAAGCAGATCTATGAGATTTTGATCCGGATGAACATCGAACGTCAGCATGAACTGAGCGGCGAAGGAAACCTGCCATAATGCCAAAAATTGCGATAATTCTGGGGTCAGAATCCGATGTGGATATCGCTGATCAGGTAACCGGGGTTCTGGACGGGGGTGGTTGCGACTACGATCTCCAGATCATCTCTGCGCATCGAAATCCTGAAAAACTGGACGACTATGTCAGGGAGAGCGATGCGCTGGTATTTATTGCGATTGCGGGATTGTCGGCAGCGCTGCCAGGTGTTGTTGCTGCAAGGACAGGTAAGCCGGTTATCGGGGTTCCGGTCAGCAAGAAGCTCGGCGGGCTTGATGCGCTGCTCTCGATTGCGCAGATGCCGCCGGGCGTTCCAGTAGCCTGTGTCGGGATCGATAACGGCAGGAATGCCGCGCATCTCGCGATACGGATGCTGCTGATGCGTGACAACCCTTAAGACTACAGAAATCAATAAACGTTTGCGATCTAATAATTTTAATTAGAGGTACAATATATGGGCGTAAAGAAAAAAATGGTCGAACGTGTTCGGGACCTGATGAGTCAACCCGAAAATATCAGAAACATCGGTATAGTTGCGCATATCGATCACGGCAAAACCACACTCACGGATAATCTGCTTGCGGGCGCTGGCATGATCTCGAAGGAACTTGCAGGCACGCAGCTTTTCATGGATTCGGATGAGGAAGAGCAGGAACGAGGTATCACCATCGATGCTGCAAACGTCTCGATGGTGCACGAGTTCGAGGGCGAAGAATACCTGATCAATCTCATAGATACTCCTGGTCACGTGGACTTCGGGGGCGATGTCACACGAGCGATGCGCGCTGTTGATGGCGCGGTCGTCGTGGTAGATGCGGTCGAGGGCGCGATGCCGCAGACGGAGACTGTGCTTCGGCAGGCAATCAGGGAGAATGTCACGCCGGTTCTCTTCGTGAACAAGGTTGATCGGCTGATCAACGAACTTCAGGTCGATCCTGAGACAATGCAGATCAAACTCGGAAAAGTGATCGATAATGTAAATAAACTCATCAAAGGGATGAGCGAGGAGAAATACAAGGAGTGGCGGCTCGATGCATCAAACGGAACCGTAGTATTCGGATCAGCGTTATACAACTGGGCGATAAGCGTTACCTACATGCAGAAGAGTAAGATAGATTTCAAAGAGGTATATAATTATTGTAAAGATAATAATATGAAGGAGCTTGCGGAGAGATGCCCGCTCCATGAAGTATTAAACGATATGATCATCAAGCATCTGCCAGACCCGCTCGTATCCCAGAAGCGACGGGTTCCCGTGATCTGGCATGGCGATGCGGATTCCGAGATCGGGGAGCAGATGGCTTCGTGCGATCCGAATGGCGAAACTACGCTCATGGTCACGAAGATCACGAGAGATCCCCATGCCGGCGAGATTGCGACAGGCAGGCTCTTTAGTGGAACGCTCGTCCGCGGTCAGGAACTGCATATATCGGGCACATCAGCCACCGACCGGATCCAGCAGGTCGGGGTCTTTATGGGACCGGAGCGGGTTGAGGTCGAGAAGATCCCGGCAGGGAATATTGCAGCGGTGACGGGGCTTAAGAATGTGATCGTCGGAAGCACTGCAACGACGCTTCGGGATATGTATCCGTTCGAGATGATCACACACGCAAGCGAGCCGGTGGTCACAGTTGCGGTCGAGGCAAAGCACATGCGAGACCTCCCGAAACTGGTCGAGGTTTTAAGGCAGGTCTCAAAGGAAGATCCGACGCTGCAGGTCAAGATCGATGAGGAGACCGGCGAACACCTGCTCGCAGGGATGGGCGAACTGCATCTCGAGGTCGTAGCCCACCGGATCGAGCGTGATAAGGGTGTCGAGATCACCACGTCCGAGCCGATCGTGGCATACCGCGAGACTGTGAGGGGTAGTGCAGGACCGGTCGAAGGGAAATCACCGAACAGGCATAACAGGTTCTACATCGAGGTTTCGCCGCTCGAACCGGAGCTCGTCGATATGATCAAATCAGGCGAAATCAGCATGAGGATGGACAAGATCGAGCGGCGGGATAAGCTGATGGGGATTGGCATGGACAAGGATGAGGCAAAGAGTTTCACTGCGATCTCGGAATCAAACGTCCTTCTCGATATGACCAAGGGTGTCCAGTATCTCCGCGAGACGATGGAACTGATCATCGAGGGATTTGAGGAGGCGACCACTGCCGGACCTATGTCGAGAGAGCCGTGTCAGGGCATCAAGCTGAGACTGGTCGATGTCAAGCTCCATGAGGATGCCGTGCACCGCGGTCCCGCGCAGGTGATCCCGGCAGTCAGGCAGGCGATTCAGGCAGGAATCCTGATGGCAGACGTGACGCTGCTCGAACCGTTCCAGAAGGTCTTTATCCAGGTGCCGCAGGACCACATGGGTGGTGCGATATCAGAGATCCAGGGGCGGAGAGGCGCGATACTGGACATGACACAGGAAGGCGATGTCACAGATATCGCGGCGAAGACGCCGGTCGCAGAGTTATTCGGGTTTGCAGGCGATCTCAGGTCTGCAACCGAAGGCAAAGCGCTCTGGAGCACCGAGTTTGCAGGCTTTGAGTCGCTTCCAAAGAACCTGCTTCCGGAGATTGTTTCGCAGATCAGGACGCGAAAGGGATTGAAGCCAGGGATTCCAAAGCCGAGCGACTTTGTGAGCGAGTAGAGGCGGAGATATCTTACGTTTGTGGATACGCCGGGTGCCTGAATCGGCAAGACCGAGAAAGGCATCCGGTAGTGCCCCGGCTATGTGAATCATGGTTCGGGGCAAACGCCGAGACTTTTTATTATTTTTTGGTCAGCACGATTTTTGGTAGCGCTCTGGTGTTGAGTGATAGTTGACTTGATTTTCAGACAGTGTCACCCAAGAGATCACTCTTTCTCAGCCACCAGAATAACCGTAGAATATGTAAAAAGCAGTCTCCCAGCATCATCAAAGCGAACCCTGAGACCGGTTTTATCATCCTCGATCGAATCAGCCATCATGCGCCGGACCTCTCTGGCGATCTCCTCACCGGGATCTGCGATCTTTACCCACTCATCGAGATAGAAGTCAGCATCCCAGTTTCTCGCATGAATAACCTTGAGCCCCGCATCCTGAAGCACCCCAACCAGTTCTGGCTCTGAATACAGGCGAACATGTGACGGATCACGGAGTTGCTCGATTCTGTTGTGGTATTCACCCTTTGCGGCATCCTCTGAAGAGAGTCCGTCCACGAGCACGATCTTCCCGCCGGTTTTGCAGACGCGAGCCATCTCTGATACCGCCTTTTCCGGATCTGTGAAATGGTGGAATGCGAACCTGCATGATACGATATCGAACGACCCGTCCTCAAATCCGAGCGATTCCGCATCCATTACCCTGAAATCTACATTATCAAGACCCCGCTCTCTCTGTATGCCCTCAGCAACCAGAAGCATATCCCGGGTCATGTCGCAGCCGATGACGTTATATTCAGAAACCCGTTTTGCGAACTCAAACGCAAGAAATCCATTCCCTGTCGCCACATCAAGCACCTTGTCAGACGCCCTGGGCGCGGTCAGGTCAACGATCAGGTTCAGGTGTTCCTTGTCCGAGAGGATGCTGCTCTTCGAATACGCGCCCGACCGCCTGCCGAACCGCTCCTTTGCCGACTGTTTCTTGCGGTGCGCGACGAGACCGCCATCCATCAGGATCTCGAGCAGGAAATCCGGCATCTTCGTACCAGTGTACTCGAAACCTCCTGCGGTTACCGTGCCGTCTTCGATATCGATCTCAACCACGTCCCCTTCTTTGCAGGGAACCATCGTTCCGGTCTCGATCAATGGAAGCCCGATGTTTATGGAATTTCGAAAGAAGATGCGCGCAAAGGATGCCGCCACAACGCACCCAACGCCTGCATGTTTGATCGCGAGCACTGCTTGCTCTCTCGATGAGCCGCATCCAAAATTCATGCCGGCGACGATGATATCGCCGCGCCCAACATTCCCTGCAAATCCGGGATCGATACCCTCGAGCACGTGATCGGCAAATACCTGCATGTCGGTGGTGCGCAGGTATTTGCCGGGGATTATCGCATCGGTATCGATGTCATCCCCGAATATCCATGCCTTTCCTTTTATCTTCACTTCAGAACGACCAGTGGATGATGTTTTCCTTTCCCAACTGGCTTCTCTTTGTGTGGCGCTCTTACGATCTCGGTGTACTTGTCCATCTCTTCCGTGCCTTTTACGAAGACTGCATTGAAGTACTTCGTGGTTCTCGGATCCATTCCAAGCAATCCGAAGTGCAGCGCGAGTTCGACTATGAACCAGTACATCGCCCACAGGTGAACTGTGCGCACAAATCCGATCGGGGACATGTTGAACCATGTAGAGATGTATCCAATGTAAGTGAAGATCACAGGTTCAATATACGTATGCCAGAACGCATACTCAGGAGCGTACATGATAACTCCGGTTGCCACGACCAGGACTATAGCGATGTTCTCTGGTATCACCAGCAGCTTGATTGCCGGGTGCAGCTTGTTTTTGTAGTGTCCGGACTCTTGGTCGACGACGACGTATCGCGGATACTCCGCCTTGCCAAAGAGACTGAGAATCATATTCTTCAACTGGATCGCATCAGGTATGAAGAAGATCTCCGAAAGGAGATGCCCGCTCGTAAGCAGGTTATAGATGGTGAATATCCAGACTGCTATGATGAATATGAGCGCGGCGAACATGTGGAACAAGCGCACGTTCTCATACGGGATGAGATGCCACGCATCCATCGTACACATATTGAACTGCTTTGCCATGTACCAGCCGGTGATTATAAGGGTTACACATGAAAATAGGTGGAATGCATGCGCACGCATGCTTTTTGGGTCATATCGTTCGGTTATCAAACCATTGCTCTGTGACATGTAATGCCTCCTCTGCCGCATATCGCGGCGGCATTGCGATATACGAACCGATCACTTTTAAATGTTACGGTTCGTGTCGTGGCTGGGCAGTAGTGCTGGCAGGGCTATGCGGTGCCCGAATTTCCTTTTACGTAATCCACACCCTCCCGCAGATACCCAATCGCTTCTTCGATCCTGCCTGGTTCTTCGAACCCGTAAGATAGCCGCATCTGCCTTCTCCCGACCTCTGCCATACTGCCCGCCGGATGGACGCAGAACTCACCGGGAAGATAGAGCACCCGCGGCTTTTTCTCGTCGGGGGAGCCGTCGATACTATGATCTCCCGTCGTCCTTGAGAGGAACCTGTGGAGTGGCGAGCCCTCACCGGTCATGATCCCTTCTTCGAATGTCAGGTAGTAGTAAAATCCAGCCCTGCCGCCTCGGATGTCCACAATAAAGTCCCCGATCGCCTCATCGATCCATCTCCTGACCGCGACCGCCCGTTCCCGGTACCCAGCCCTGACCTTCCGGATCTGGTCGTTTATGTGGTGATCCATGATGTAGCTTGCGATCTCCTGCGTGATGAGCGGCGCACTGAACCCCACATCGTTCGTCCGCTGAACCATCGCACGCATGAACGCGCCCGGGGATCCGGTCATGTAACCGATCCGAAGCGCGGGCGCGAGTACCTTTGAGAGCGTCCCCACCTCGTAAACGATTCCGAGATCGTCGTAGAGAAATCCTGATTCGGGCGCTTCTGCAAGAGGATCGTGTATCATGTCCTCATAAGCCTTGTCAAATATTATCGGAATCTTTCTGTTTAGATCGCGGGACAGTTCTGTCACGATCCGGACCAGTTCTCTCCTGCGATCGTTTGAGAGGATCGTGCTTGTCGGGTTGTTAACCGTTACGATATAGACGAATCTGACCTCCTGCCTTGCCTCGCCGAGTTCTTCGATCGATTTCCGCAGCAGATCGGTTCTTATACCATACTCATCCTCAGGAACTGCTAAAAGATGAAAACCAGACCTTTCAAGGAGATTGCAGTAGATGTAATAGATCGGGTCGGTTGTTATCACGATACCCGGCTTTACGAGATGCGATACCCCATCGAGCAGACTTGTTGCGCCATTCGGACCGATTATGATCTCCTTTGATCCCAGTATCTCTTCATCCATACCACCGATCCTGTTATCAAGATGATACCGCCTGATCGACTCGATTAAGTTCACAGATCCCTTTGAGCCGCCGTAGTTGAGTGCCGCCCTGTACTTCTCAGGATGGGCGAGAACCTCCCTCTGCGCTTCTTCGATCAATCTCCGGGGTATCGTCCTCTCATTCACGTACCCCACCCCGAGATTGATGTCGATGCCGTCCCTGAACTCGAGAGCGAAGTCTGTCATCATCCGGTTGACAGGCGAGGGCGTGGATGAGGCGTACCCGTACTTGGATAATGAGATTTCATCCAGTTTCATCACTTCTTACGGGGCGTTATCATTATTTGAACTTTGCCGACCAGAACTGAAGACATCAATGAATCGAAAGGATTATGTACGCCGAGAACAGTGATTGGGTAAAAATGGAGACTGACAATGAAAAGATGGCAGCGTGATTATGGATTAGCAATGAGGATGTTCTTGACGATGTTCCTGCTCTTTGTAGTGTACATCGTATTCATAGGGGTATTATCCTACCTTGGGTTACCCCTCATCACGATCGTTATTTTCGCAGGAGTCATGCTCTTCGCACAGTACTACTACTCGGATAAGATGGTGCTGTACAGCACAGGCGCCCGCGTCGTGACCGAAAGCGAAGAGCCGGGGTTGCACGAGATCGTCTCGAGACTGTGCATCGAGGCGGACCTGCCAAAGCCGGGGGTTGCAGTCGTTAATAGTAGTATTCCAAATGCCTTTGCAACCGGCAGAAGCCCAAAGAAAGCAGTGGTCGCGGTCACCACAGCACTCATGCAGAAACTCGACCGGAATGAGGTATCTGCTGTGCTTGCGCATGAACTGACGCACGTGAAGAACCGGGACGTGATGGTTCTGACCATCGCGAGTTTCTTCTCAACGATTGCATTTTTCCTTGTCAGGTACCTGATATTCTTTGCCGGGGACAGGCGCGGAGGCGGTCAGATCATGCTTGCATGGGTCGCATCGATTGCAGTGTGGCTCGTCAGTTATCTCCTGATACGTGCACTCTCCCGATACCGGGAATTCGCTGCAGATCGCGGAGCTGCCATAATCACTGGTCATCCGTCCCATCTCGTGAGCGCGCTTATGAAGATCAGCGGTTCAATGGATCGGGTGCCGACTGAGGACCTCAGGAAAGCGGAAGGCATGAACGCATTCTATATCATACCGATATCCAAGAGTTCGATAATGGCACTCTTCTCCACGCATCCCCCGCTTAAGAAGAGAGTTGCTGCACTCGAGAAGATCTCCAGAGAGATGGAACTGGCATGAAACTATTTGATACGCTGCTCGGAAGAACAACGCTTAAGAAACCGAAGATAGAGGCATTGTTTGCACTTTCAACCGCATACATATCGTTAGAGGCGCTCGGCTTCAAACCAACCGGCATATCCGGAATCTGCTTTAAGCCGATCGAATCATCGCGGTTTTCGGAACTGGAGAACTATCTTAGGGAACTTTTAAGGCTCAGCGCCTCTGAAACCGGGACTATGTGCCAGTTCCAGACGGACGAGTACAACTACAACTGGGTCATCTTAAACGACGAGGACTTCGAGGACCTTGTCACCACCACGCACCTGATAAGCGAGACGATCATCGAACATGACTTCGAGGAACGACTTCTCTGCTCGGTTTTTTCCTTTGGGGACGTGTATTTGATTTATAGCTACAAAGAGGGGACGTTCTATCCGTTTGCTCCGCTGGCTGACAGGAAAAGGGATAGTAATCTCGAATTCAGGTTGAGGTCGGCGATGGAAGGCGAACTTCCGATCGAAAAGGATATGGAGAAGTGGCATCCGCTCTGGGAAATTCCGTTTCAGGGACGCGTTTTAAACGCTATGAAACGATAACATCTGACCCCACCCTGTCGATCCACGGTTGATGCTACTCCCGCTGTCAAGGAAGTTTATAGTAAAATAGGTAGACATGAAAGCAGAGACCACTGTAAAAGATCGGAAGAGCGTCGTGTAGGGAAAGAGTGTAGATCTCGGTGGT